>JBBTVU010000104.1:0-15727 GCA_038063115.1 Patescibacteria group bacterium
GGAATTAAAGTTGTTGATCTGATTGCTCCATTTATTAAGGGAGGAAAAATTGGCTTGTTTGGGGGAGCCGGAGTTGGAAAAACAGTTTTTTTGCAAGAATTAATTAGAAACACAGCCGAAGAGTCTGGCGGAGTTTCGGTGTTTGCGGGAGTTGGTGAAAGAACAAGAGAAGGAAACGATTTATATAAAGATATGAATGAGTCTGGAGTTATAAGCAAAACAGCTTTAGTTTTTGGCCAAATGAATGAAGTGCCGGGAGCAAGAGCCAGAGTTGCATTGAGCGCTTTAACAATGGCAGAATATTTTCGTGACGAAGAAAAGAAAAATGTTTTGCTTTTTATTGATAATATTTTCAGATTTTCTCAAGCTGGTTCTGAGGTTTCAACGTTGCTTGGCAGAATGCCAAGCGCGGTGGGCTACCAGCCAACATTGGCTCAAGAAATGGCAGAACTTCAAGAAAGAATTACCTCAACAAAAAATGGGTCAATTACTTCGGTGCAGGCAATTTATGTGCCAGCTGACGACATCACAGACCCGGCTCCGGCCACAACATTTTCACACTTAGACTCTACTATAGTATTGTCTCGCGCATTAACAGAAATTGGAATTTATCCTGCAGTAGATCCTTTGGCATCAACTTCAACGGCTTTGGACCCAAAAATTGTGGGAGAAAAACATTATAAAGTTGCCCGCGACGTTCAACTGTGTTTGCAAAAATATAAAGATTTGCAAGATATTATTGCAATTTTAGGAATTGAAGAATTATCCGAAGAAGACAAAAAAGTTGTAAGCAGGGCAAGAAAAATTCAGAGATTTTTGAGCCAGCCGTTTTTCGTGGCAGAAAACTTTACCGGCAGGCCGGGAAAGTTTGTGAAGCTTGAAGACACAATTAGAGGGTTTGAAGAAATTTTACAAGGCAAGCACGACGAAGTTCCCGAAGAAAATTTTTACTTAAAAGGCGGAATTGACGAAGTTGCGGTATTGGAGGTCCGACCTCTATAAACTTTTAAATAAGTATTCAATTTGGAGAGGTCGGACCTCGCCATGCTCGCTCGGCAGTAAACTTTTTTCGGCTATGAGTCACTTCGTGTACTCAGGCCTTCAAAAAGTTTATTGCCTCGCCGTATTTATGAAACTTTCGGTTTATTCATTAAAAAAAATATTGTTTCAGGGCGAAGCCCGGCTTTTGAATTGCAAAACAGTAACTGGCGAAATTACGGTTTTAGATAACCATGAAACTTTGATTACTGTTTTAGCGCCGGGAGTTATTAGAGTTGTAGAAATAAATCCTTCGGCGCCCTTCGACTCTGCTCAGGGCAGGAGCTCAGGACTGCGGGAGCATTTTTTTCCAATTAATTCAGGATTTTTAGAAGTAAAAGAAAACAATGAAGCTAGGGTTCTGGTTCAGGATTAGAATAATTTTAGCGGTAGTTAATTAAAGTAAGATTCGAGGCGCGAGGAGTGAAGCGTATAAGTGAAACGATACGCGAGCTCCGAAGCAACGAAGAACATTAATTTAATTAGCCCGCCCTTCGGGAAGCCAAAAAATTGCTGATTTCTGCACTGCGATTTCGTCAGTGTATCCTGCGGATACAGCCTCCTCATCGCATTTTGAACTCATCTAATTTTTTGGCTTCTAAAACTTTATTCTAATCCTGGGCCAGAGCCCAATGCATTGTTGAAGAATAAAAAAAGCTTGACAGGCAAACTTACTTTGGAGTAGACTAACTCATTAAGTAAGTTTTTTAATTATTAAAAATATGAAAGATTTAAATCCATTTGTGGCTAGCCTTGGCGAGGCTTGGGGCAAAGTGTTTGGTTCAAAAATATTTACAATTATATTTATAATTGTAATTATAGCCATTCTTGTTGCGTTATTTTTTCCGCCTAAAAATTGGCCGTGGTTTAAGAAAAAACAAAATCCACAGTAATTTAATTTTAAAAAACAAAAAAGAGGCTTTCGCCTCTTTTTTGTTTTTGTGATATAATAAAATAACTATGGCAGAAGAAAAAAGGGGATTCGGTTCAATTTCAACAATTATCATTACTATTATTGCAATATTAATTATTATTGCCTTGGCATTTTTTTATTATTATTTTTTAATTCAGCCGTACCCGGTTGAAAGTCCGACAGTTACAGTTGCGCAAACCCCGCCAGTAAAAAATACGCCGGTAACAAATGTTCCGGTAAAGCCCGAGCCTCCCCCAGAACCGCCAGCTTTTTCCACTCAAGTTATAATTTTTCTTCCGCCAGAAATTTTACCGGCAGAAATAAAAGCGGGCGATTGCCAAATAAATTCTATTGCTCAGCCATATAGGGCGGACGCTTTCAAATGCATTGTTGGCAAAACAACTTATGATCCTTGTTTTTCTACTGCATTAGCTGATATCGTATATTGTAAAATGAATCCGTTACGGGCTGGAAACGATTTTTTAATAAAACTTTCAAAGCCTCTGCCAGCCCCGCTTGTTCCTCAAAATATAAACAGCAGCTGGGCATGGTTTTTATTGCTTAATGACGGAGAAGAAACCTTTTGCGGCCCCTATACTGGCACAAGACCGATTGCCGGTGGAGAAGTTGCTTATTATGGCTGTAAAATAAACGAAAATAAAGAGCTGGTGGCATTATTGGGAGATATTAAAAAAGGCCAGGCATGGACGGCTCAAAAAGCAATTTTGGTTAAAAGGGGCGCAGTTTGGACGGTAAAATCATCGCAAGAGGTGAATATAAAGATTGTTTGGCAGTAATAATTTTATTGTGAAAAAAATAATAATTTTTATTGTGATTATTACTGCAGCTATAACGGTTATCATCACTGGCGGATTTTTTTTATATCAAAATGAAAAAATAAGTTTACCGGCTGAAATAAAAAATGAAAAAATAAATTTGACAGATGAACAACTAAAAGAAAAAATTGGCCAGATGATTATGATAGGATTTAGAGGTACAGAAGCAACCGAAAATTCTGAAATTTATAAAATAATTAAAGATGTAAAAATAGGAAGCGTTGTTCTTTTTGATTACGACATTCCTTCAAAAAGTTTTTCAAGAAATATTGAAAGCCCCCAACAGATAAAAAAATTGATTTCTGATTTGCAAAATTATTCCGCTACGCCGTTATTTGCGGCAGTGGATGTTGAAGGTGGAAATGTCAACCGATTAAAACCAGAATATGGATTTTTGCCCATTTTTTCTGCAGAAAAAATGGGCCGGGATAAAACTTTAAAAACCACAGAAGAAGAGTCTGCAAAAATTGCAGGGGAACTAAAAGATATGGGTTTTAATATGAATTTTGCGCCCGTTGTTGATTTAAATATTAACCCTAAAAATCCTATTATTGGAGCATTGGGTCGTTCGTTCTCGGCAGTTCCTGATGAAGTTTTTAATCAAGCCATGATATTTATAGAAAATCATTTAAAAAATAATATTATTACAGTAGAAAAACATTTTCCCGGACATGGAAATTCAACAAAGGACAGCCATTTGGGCATTGTCGATGTCACAAACACATATAAGCAGGAAGAACTAATTCCTTATAAAAAATTAAATGATAGGGGGTTGTTAAGCGCGGTTATGGCAGCTCACGTAATAAATAAAAATATAGACGACAAATATCCCGCCTCTTTATCGTATAAATTTTTGCAGAATATCTTGAGAGACCAAATAGGGTTTAAGGGGGTTATTATTTCAGATGATTTGCAAATGGCGGCAATTAGCAATAATTACGGGTTTAGCGAGGCAATTATAATGGCAATTAATGCAGGCATAGACATAGTGAGTGTTTTAAATAACAGCCCGAACGGATACGATAAAGATATGGCCTATAAAATTAGAGATATAATTTTTAACGCCGTAAAAGAAAACAAAATTGAAGAGAAAAAAATTGTAGAATCGTATAACCGCATTTTAGATTTAAAGAAAATGTTTGGTATGATTTCGCTATGAGCTATAATGAAGTAATTGAAAAAATGGAGGCGTTGGCAAATCCTAAAAATGTTGAGGGCATGGCGCGGTTTGGAATACGGCCAAAAACAAAAGTTTTAGGAATACCCATTCCAGAATTAAGAAAAATTGCAAAATCCATTCGGCACTCTTCAGCGCTGCTCAGGGCAAGAGCTCAGGACAAGCAAAAAATTCACGCGCTAGCTTTAGCGCTTTTTGATTCTAAAATTCACGAAGCAAGAATTTTAGCCGGCTACATTGCCGACCCTCAAAAAATTACAAAAAAACAATTTGAAAAATGGGTAAAAACCTTTGATTCTTGGGATGTTGTTGACCAAGTTTGTTCAAGCTGTCTAGACAAAACAAATTTTGCTTACAAAAAAATCTTTGAATTAAGCAAGCGCAAAGAAGAATTTGTAAAAAGAGCCGCATTTACTTTGATATGCTGTTTAACCGCGCACGATAAAAAAATGCCCGATGAAAAATTTTTAAAGTTTTTTCCATTAATAAAAAATGCCTCAACCGATGAAAGAAATTTTGTAAAAAAGGCGGTAAATTGGGCTCTTCGCGGAATAGGTAAAAGAAATAAAAGATTAAACAAAAAAGCAATTAAACTTGCCCTTCAACTTCGTTCAGGGCGAGCAAAATCTCAAAGATGGATTGGGGCAGACGCTTACAGAGAATTGACTGGCGAGGCCGTCCAAAAAAGATTAAAATAAAAATATGAATATAAAGTCTTTGTTTATAGTTACAATTGTCGCTTTGCTGGTTGCAGGGGTTGGTTTGTGGCTTAATTATTATTTGGTTATAAGGGGGCAATTAGCTGTTCCAGAAGTCCAGGCTCCAAGCGAAATGAAATAAAATAGATGAATATTTTTAAAGGCGCAAAATCAAAAAAAATAATTGACAGAACGTTTGAAATTAGCGTTTTGTTAAAAGCGTTTTTTGGTTTTTTTGAAATACTTGGAGGAATTCTTTTTGCAATTTCAGACAAGTTTATACTCAATAATTTCATAATCCACATGGCCCAGCAAGAAATTGCAGAAGACCCAAGCGATCTTATCGCTAATTTTTTAATAAAATCGGCAGACAATCTTGCCAATGGAACTCAAATCTTTGCGGTTGTTTATTTAATTTTTCATGGCGCAGTAAACATATTTTTAGCAGTATCTTTATTGAAAAATAAAATTTGGGCGTATCCATGGGCAATGGGCCTGTTCAGCGGATTTGTAATTTACCAGGTTTATAGATATTTTCATACATACTCTTTGTCGCTGTTGTTTTTAATGCTTTTTGATGTTTTTATTATAATAATCATATGGTTAGAATATAAGCGCAAAAAATTAAGTTGAAGAAAAAACTTTTTCTAATAATAATTTTAGCAGTTATTTTAATCGGCGCTGCCGGACTGTTTTTATTTTCTAGTATAAAGCCTATCCAGGGGAGTGTTTGTTTTGATAATTCTTGTTTTGAGGTTGAAGTTGTAAAAAATCCAATAGAATTGGCAAAAGGCTTAATGTTCAGAAAAAATTTAGAGCAAAACAAAGGAACGCTGTTTGTTTTTGAAAAAGAGGGTATTTATCCTTTTTGGATGAAAAATACTTTAATTCCCCTTGACATTATTTGGATTGATGAAAACAAAAAAATAGTTTTTATAAAAGAAAATGTCCAGCCGTGTAAAAGTTTGGTTTGTCTTTTAATCATGCCAACAGAAAATGCAAAATATGTTTTAGAGCTCAACGCCGGCCAAGCCAAAAAATCCGGCATTAAAACCGGAGACATTGCAAAAATTAGTTACTAATTAACACTTGGCATAATCTTCGTTCCCGTCGCGGCAGTCAACATCAAATTCTGTGCAGTCGCAAAGAAGTTCTTCCCCGGACTGAATGTCCCGGGATGCCATTTCGAGCCCTTCGGGGTCGCCAGCCGCATCAATAGAAGTTGTATTTGGTTTTTTTGAATGATTAAAAAATCTGGCATCGTCGAAACAAAGCACATAGGCGCCGTCTACAACACTGTGATAACAATAATGCAGAACGCATTCTTTGGCTAATTTTGGCAGGCTCATCAATTGTTTTTCGTTTAATTTTAAATCAAGGCTTGGAGTAAATTTCCAAATTGGTGTTCCTTTCTTAATAAACTGGTCGGCAAAAAGGCCTATTCCATGAATCTTGCTTTGCCCGATTTTTGTTTTAACTAACAGCATATTCTTCAGATTTTTTTAAAGGATCTATTGCAATTTTTTGGTCTTCATTATTTATGACTTTACCGTTTTCATATACTACAAAATTTCTTTTTCTAATTTCATTGAAAAAATCTTCTGGCGGGACAATTGCTTCGGGCGCAAAACTCCCAGGCTCTTTAATCCGGCCGTTTTTGATCATTTCTGCCATTATAACAGCGGTAAATCCCGTATCAATATTGCAGCCAGAATCTTCCCATCCCCTCACTGGCGGCACAATACATTCCATTAAAATAGTTTTTTGGGCGCCGTTTTTAATTCCGGAAATTTCTACCCAAAGATTTTCTTGCTCTTTATATCCTTTAGGAGAGTTTAGTCTTTTTAGCACCGGGGCCAGAAGGTCAAAGGGCGCTATTCTTGCCCCTTCAATTGTCATGGGTTTGTCGCTGTGAAAGCCCATATCTATTAAAGCCTGGATTTTTGGCAAAGAATGTTCGGGAAAGCCGGCAAAAAACTTTACATTTTGAAGGCCCTTGTTTTTGAAATAATAATAAAAAGTGAAAAGTTCAGGATGCTGCACCAAAAAACATTTTTGCCTTCCAATTGCCCTGTAATTTTTTTCGCGCACTATTTGGAGGGGTTTGTGCTTTACCCATTTTCCATTTTCCACAATGCGCGGGTCATATGTGAGCTCTTCTAGAATGCTTTTCATAGAAAAGGGAACCACAAATTTTTTGATGTTGGAATCCCAAGAAAAACCCACTTCAACGCCGTTCAGCTGGTCAAATTTTTCGGAAGCGTATTTTAACATTACGTTTCCTATGCCGGGAACCGATCCGCAGCCGGTTATTGCAGTTTTGCCTATTTCTTTAAAATCTTTGTCCATTTTTAATTGCTGGCGGGTTAGTTCTATCCACGAGCCCAAATCAATGCAATGAACTTTGGCCGCGATACAGGATTTAAAAACATTCAAATTCCAGTACATGTCGGCGCAGTTTATAACAACGTCCGCCCCCGAACTTTTAATCAGTTTTATTGTTTTTTCAACATTTCTTAAATCTATGTATTTAAAAACTGCCTTCGCATTTTTAAACTGCTTTAAGAGTCTGCTTATTTTTGTCCTGTATAAATCTGCGGCGAGCACAGAGTATCCTTTTTGCAGCAAGTCTTTTGTAACTATAAGCCCCTGCATTCCGTCTGCGCCAAGAACTATGAAATCATATTTCATTTTATGTTAAATATCCCCATGACTGCAGTTTATCGCTGTCGCTGTTCCAGCGAATGCCAATGTCAGTCCGGTAAAATTTATTTTGAAGAATTATATTTTCTATGCGGTTGTATGCCATTTTTCTTGCTTCGGCAACCGTAAAACCCCATCCCGTGACAATCAGCGCATATCCTGAATCGCCGGCTAAATGCCATATGTTGTCAACAAGCTTTATGTCGCCCAGATGCACGCCTTCTAAATTTGGTTTTTTAAATGTTATAGAAAGATCGCGGTAAATTTCAAATGCTTTTTTATCGTCGTAGGGAAACGGCGGCACCGCAACAACAATGCCAATTTGGAAGCCTTTTTTTGTTTTTAGTTCGGGCTGTTCGCCCTTGGCTATTCTATAAAGAAATTCTCCCCATTGGCTCAAAACGCCTTCCATGGCAATTGATATGTGGGGATATCCGAATCTGCAGGTGAATTCAAGAGGATAAATTCCCCGGCCGTTTGCAATGCAGTTTATGTCAACATAGCCAACATATTTTGATTCTTTTAAGGGTTCTTTTATTTTTTCCAGAGTTGTTTTAAAAATCGTGTTGGCCCCCGACCAGTACATTAAAGTTCCCATTTCGGAGGTATATGGCCCTATGTCGCCGGGAAACAAATTTTTATGTTCAAAATTTATGTTAATTGGATAAATAAAATCGCTTCCATTGAAAAAGGCGCCCACGGCGATCTCAACTCCCTGCACAAATTTTTGCAGCTGAAATTGTTTATATTTTTTTGCCAAAGTTTTTTTATTCTGACTCAAAACCTCTGTCAGGTCGGACCCCGAATCGTCGTTACCCGTAAAAAGAATTCCTTTTTGGCCCGAAAGCACGGTTCCTGAAGGTTTAAAAACATACCGACCAGGGTTTTTTTGCAAAAAATTTATTGCTTCCTCGTAGTCAAAAAAATTCCAGTGGGGGAGCGTCAGCATTCCAGCCTTTTTCATTTCAGACTGGCCAAACTCCCTGTCTTCTTCAAGTTTGTCTGAATATTCTGTGGGGCCCACCACCAGCTTGCCTTCTCTGCGCAAAGAATCTGCAACTTTTCCAAAACCAGAATCGTCAAATATAATAACATCGGCCCAGTCTTTAAAATCTTCCCATTTGTCAACTTTTTCTATAAACCCGTCATAAATTTCAATGTCTTCTTTGTCTTTATGCCAAAATTTTACTTCGTGGCCCTCTTTTTTTATTTTCCATGCCAAACCTCCGCCCAAACTTTCCCAGCTAATAAACAAAAATTTTTTGGGTTCGCTGGGTACGGTTTTTGCGGGCAGGGTGGCTTCTTGCTCTGCAACCTCGGCAGTCTCTAATTCCGCCTCTGTTTCGGGCAAAGTTTCATTTTCAATTGGTTCGGCAAAACCATTATTATTTTTTCCGTTTTGTCCGTTCGTCATTTTTATTTTTTAGATTGTTTTTTTATTTTACCACTAAAAAAATAAAATACAAATTTTTGTGCAAAAAAAATAATCCGCGAAAGCGGATTATTTTTTTTGATTAGCAATTTATCTGCTGAACCTTGGAGGTCTATTTTTTGCCCAGCACTCTCTGCAATAGATTGGCCTGTCTGGAGCTGGCTCAAAAGGAAGCTCTGTAATTTCTACTCCGCATTGGGAGCATTTCCAGTTTCCTTTTACCATCTCTCTTGGGGCAAAACCTCTGTTATTATTGTTTTTATCAAACATTTTGTTTTCTATTTTATAATAGTAAAACGACCTTTTAATTCTAATAGTCGTTCTACTTATTGCTAAGATACTTGACTTATTAGTTAATTTCATTATACTCCTTTTAAACAGTCATGTCAAGCCCCTGCAATGCCGTCCCTATTTTGTACTTTATAGCATAATATTTGGTCCCATCTATCAGGAGCAAATTTCTACGATCGTGATAATTTGTATCTACTAAAATATGGCGAATCAAATTGCGCTATGTTAGGTTGAATATCTTTTTTAGATGCTTTTCGTTATCAATCGTTTCTAATAAAGCAAACCGTGTATATTTTCTAATATTAAAAAATTCTATAATAAAGTCAATTTCATCTTTACAGTTGTACGGAAAAACAAAAACGCTTTTTTGCAATTCATAAAAACCCAATTTTTTTATTTTTCCCCTAAGGGCATCTCTTCCCCCTCTAAACTTTTCTGGCACATCAAAAGCCACCATTCTCCATTTACCATCCCAATTTTTCTCACTAATTTTCATTTCTTCAAAGCGAAAATTAAGCGCTCTCAATTTACCCCTGTCAGTTAAAAACATCGTAATAGACCCGTCCGAATTTTCTTTCTTTTCTATCAATCTTGAGCGATAAAGTTTTTTTATTTCATATTGAAGCTCCTTCCTATTTATTTTTTCCCATTCTCGGCTGGCACTTTTTATAGTTTTCCAATATTGACGCTGAGTATAACAAATACTAAGCGTTAAACCTGTGAACAAAAGTAATAAAACTTTTTCACTTAATGGTTTCATATTTTGGTTTTTTAACTTTATTATCTAATTCTACAGGATTATAAGCAAAAAACAAGCGGAAACAATTTTTCACGATCGTGAAAAATTGTTCTTGCTATATTTATTGATATTATTGATATTTAATACTTTATGTGCTAACAAAAGAATAATTGTGGCGTTTTGCCGCAATACTGTTCTTTCCCATTTCGTGAGGAAGGTTTTATGCCTTGCTACACGCAGAGAGCGGAAATGGTTTTTCAACTTGCCAAAGATGTAGCGAGAGAATTTAGACACGCAGAAGTTTACCCTGCGCACATATTGCTTGGTTTGATTCAAGAAGAATTCGGGCTGTCTGCCAAGATTTTGAAAAATCGCGGATTTTCTGCAGAAAGAATTAAAACCGCAATATTGGGGTGGGGTTTTGGGGAATTCGCATTTCTTCCGGCAAATTTGACATGGACAGATCCGGCTCGGTTTGTGAGCCAAATGGCACAGGCAGAAGCGGTAGCGCTCGACCACAATTATGTCGGCGCAGAGCATATCTTGCTCGCCATGACACAAATAGAGGCAAACAGGTGGCTTCATCTTGCATCTGCAGGAGCCATAGCCGACATAAGGCAAGAAGTGTTAAATCTTTTGGGTCATGGCGAAGAAAAGCCAAAGGAAAAGCCGACCCATGAGGAAATCTTGCAAAAGGTTTTTGCCATCCGCGATGCCGTCGAGGAGTTGGCAAAAGCGTTACGAGGGGCGTAATCCCTCAAACTGTTCAAGCGAAGGGCACCCTGCCCTTCCTTTTTTCATTTTAAAATGTATGATTAAATTATGAAAAAAGAATTTTGGTTAATAATAATTCTAGCAATAATAATTGTTGTGTTGCTTTTATTTTTACTCTGGCCCGTAAAAAAAATCAAGGGGCCCATCCTCATAAACGAACAGCCTAAGACCGGGCTGCTGGTAACGTCGCCAAGAGCCAGCGAGGAAGTTAGCTCCCCGTTGAAAATTACAGGCCTCGTCAATGGCGATGGATGGTCTGGTTTTGAGGGCCAGGTAGGAACAGTAGAATTGCGTGACAGTAAAGACGAAGAAATTACAAAAGGAATTTTAATGGCTACTACCGAATGGACATCACTTCCAACCGACTTCGAGACCACCTTAAATTTCGATGTTTTTCTAGGTTGGCAGCGCGCTACCCTTGTTTTTCGCAATGAAAACCCTAGCGGAGATCCAGAAAGAGACAAGACATTCATTTTACCGGTTCAAATTTTAAAGAAGCCTAAATAGTGAATTTTAAGATATTAAAAAAATCTAAAAATAGCAGGGCGCGGTTGGGATTTTTAGAAACAAGTCACGGGGTCGTTGAGACCCCGTCTTTGGTTCCGGTTGCAACACAGGCGGTTATAAAAACTTTAGACAGTAAAGAAGTTGAACAGACAAAATCACAGATTTTAATTGCCAACACTTTTCATTTGCATTTAAAACCCGGCGAAAAAATTGTTGAAAAATCCGGAGGCTTGCGCAAATTTATGAATTGGAAAAAACCCTTAATGACAGATTCAGCTGGTTTTCAGGTTTTTTCTTTGGGTTTTGGCAGAGATATGGGTCTTGCCAGTAAAATTTTGAAGCCATCAGCCAATAACAATGAAACAATCAAAGAAAATTCACAGCCAAAATTTATCAAAATCACTCAAGACGGCGTGTATTTTCGTTCACCAATAAACGGAGACGAATTATTTTTGGGCCCCAAAGAATCAATCAAAATTCAAGAAAAATTGGGGGCTGATATTATTTTTAATTTTGATGAATGCACTCCGCCCATGGCAGATTATGATTATGTTAAAAAATCTTTAGAGAAAACCCATAAATGGGCAAAGGTTTGTTTAAAGACCCATTCGGCAGGCTCAGGGCAAGCAAAAAAGCAAGCGCTTTTTGGCATTGCGCAAGGGTCAAAGTTTAAAGATTTAAGAGTTGAGTCAGCAAAATTTATAGGTTCAATGGATTTTGACGGGTTTGGAATTGGAGGAGAATTTGGCGCAGACAAGAAAAAAATGGCAGAAATGCTGGGCTGGGTAGTTAATGAACTTCCTGAAAAAAAACCACGTCATCTTTTAGGAGTTGGTTATTTAGAAGACATGGAATCTGTGGTTAAATCGGGGGTTGATTTATTCGATTGCACCGTGCCAACACATTATGCAAGGCGGGGAATTGCTTTTACTTCTGGTGAAAAATTAGACTTAAATAAAGTAAAGTTTCTAAAAAATACCGAGCCCTTGGACACAGATTGCGTTTGCTCTGTTTGCCAAAATTACAAAAAAAATTATATTTGCCATTTATTTAAAGCGGGGGAGATAACCGGAATGAAGCTTTTGACTTTTCTTAACCTGTGGTATTTTAATTCGTTTGTAGAAGATATTCGGCAACGCATCAAAAAAGGCGAAATATAATTCAGTATGCATTTTTTTTGAAAAAAATTAGAAAAAAGATTATGATGAAACATTATGGAACTGCTGCCGAATAAAGGCAAAAATTTAATAATTGAGGTGGCTGACCCTTCGGCAAGCTCAGGGCTTAGAAAGTGGGCCCGGTATCCTGTGAAAACAAAACTGATTACATCAGAAGATAAAGATATTGCTTTAGTTGCCAGAGATTATGCAAAAAAATATCTTGAGCCAGAAGATATTGTTTTTATTTCTGAAAAAGCTGTGGCTATAACCCAAGGAAGGTCATATCCTATAAAAGAAATTAAGGCTTCAAGACTAGCTAAATTTTTGTCTGGTTTTGTTACAAAAACTCCTATTGGAATTGGCCTTGGAAGCCCAGAAACCATGCAGTTGGCCATAGAAGAGGTGGGTGTTGCCAGGATGCTTTTAGCCGCATTTATAGGGGTTGCAGGCAAAGTTTTAGGTATAAAGGGGTTGTTTTACATAATAGCCGGTGACGGCGCCAGATCAATTGATGGAGCCGTAGAATATGCCATTCCACCCTATAATACCTATGTTTCAAAAGGACCTGTAAACCCAAACGAAGTTGCAAAAAAAGTGTCAGAAATGATTGGAGCAAAAGTTGCAATTGTCGATGCAAATGATTTTGGCGTAAATATTTTAGGGTCTATGCCGGGCTTAGACCGAAAATTGGTTGCCAAAGCTTTAAAAGATAATCCGCTCGGTCAAGCAGACGAATGTACGCCAATTGGAATTTTAAGAGAAATAAAATGGTAAGTGAATTTTTTAAAAAAATATATCGCTACGCTAAAAATTTATCAGATCATACGGCGGAAAAAATAACCGCTGCAGCTTTGATTATTTCTGTCGCATCTTTTTTAAGCTTTATTTTGGGTTTATTGCGCGACAGATTATTAACTTCAACTTTTGGCGCTGGAAATACTTTAGATGTTTATTATGCTGCCTTCCGTATTCCTGATTTTGTTGCAATGGTTTTAATAATGGGAGCAATAAGCGTGGCAATAATTCCAATATTCACCCAAAACTTGGTAAAAGATAAAGAGCAGGCCTTCTCTTATTTTACCAATCTTTTAAATTTGTTTTTGTTCTTTTTAATTGTTGTTTGTACAATTTTATTTATTTTTACTCCGCAATTGGTTTCTTTAATTGCGCCGGGATTTTCTGCAGATAAAAGAGAAATGACGGTTCAATTGACCCGCATAATGTTTTTGAGCCCCATATTAATGGGAGTCAGTAATATGATTTCGGCAATTTTGATGGTTTTTAAAAGATTTTTAATAACTTCAATTTCTCCAATACTTTACAATTTAGGCAGTATAATTGGCATTTTATTTTTTGCGCCGATTATGGGAATCTCAGGGTTGGCATGGGGCATTGTTTTAGGAGCCGTAATGCATCTTATAATCCAGCTGCCGGCTTTGTTTAAAATTGGATTTAAATTTAAAAAAGTATTTAATTTTTTTGAAAAAGATTTTTTGCTGACTTTGAAACTAACTATACCGCGGGCCATTGGCCTAACTGCAACTCAGATTAACTTGATTATTGTTACAGCTATAGGATCTTTGCTTATTGCAGGATCTGTTACAGTTTTCAGCTTGGCAAACGATTTGGCAGCCCCAATAATTGGTTTAATTGCCATTCCTTTTGCAACAGCTGTTTTTCCTGCGCTATCTCTGGCAATTTCAAAAAATGATAAAAAAGATTTTTTAGAAAAATTTTATTCTTCATTCCGCCAGATTCTATTTTTGATAATTCCGGTTTCCGGAATTTGTTATATTTTAAGGGCGCATTTGGTAAGGGTTGTTTTTGGGGCAGGAATGTTTGATTGGCCCGCCACAAAATTAACCGCAGCTTGTTTTGGAATTTTTATGTTGGGCCTTTTTGCCCAAGGATTAATATATTTAGTTTCCAAAACTTTTTACGCCATTAAAAACACATGGATGCCGGCAACTGTTAGTATTGCCAGTATTGCGGTGTTGCCCGCGCTGGCTTTTCTTTTTGTGAACTTATTGGGATATCAAAACATTTTTTCTGATTTTGTCCTTTCTGTTTTAAAAATAGATAGAATGCAAAATACGCCGGTGTTGGGCTTGCCGTTGGCGGTTTCAATAGACGCAATATTCCAGATTATTTTACTTTTAATATTTTTAAAAATTAAAGTTAAGGAAATTGAATTTAAAAATCTTTTTGTATTTTTTGGCAAAGTTTTATTTGCTACAATTCTGGCGACGCTTTCAGCTTATGGCATAAGGCAGATTTTCGGCGGTTATTTGGGAAGCGAAACATTATTAGTTTTATTTTTCCAAACAGTAGTGGTCGGCCTCTCGGGACTTTTAATTTATCTCTTAATAGCCTATGTTATGAAGATTGAAGAGGTAAAACACTTAAAAATATATATCACCAGCCAAGTCGGCTTTCTAAACGGTAAAAAATAATGCAGGAGAATATAAGAAATTTTAGTATCATAGCCCATGTGGATCATGGAAAGTCTACATTGGCGGACAGGCTTTTGGAGTTGACTGGAACTATAGACCCAAAAAAAATGATACCCCAGTTTTTAGATTCTATGGATTTAGAAAGAGAAAAGGGAATTACTATAAAACTGAAAGCCATCAGAATGAACTATAATTTTGAGGGCAAAGATTATATTTTAAACTTGGTGGATACTCCGGGCCATGTTGATTTTTCTTATGAAGTTTCGAGGTCTTTAGAAGCCGTTGAAGGAACTGTTTTATTGGTTGATGCAACTCAAGGAATTCAGGCTCAAACTTTGGCAAATTTGGAATTGGCCCTCGGGCGTAGCCCCTTAGGGCGTAGCCCAACGGGCGAGCCAAAAAAACGTTTAAAAATTATTCCGGTTATAAATAAAATTGATTCACCAATTGCAAAAGTAGAAGAGTCGGTTGAGGAGCTTTCAAATTTGTTAAATGTTATGCCAGATGAAATTATAAAAATTTCAGCTAAAGACGGAACAAATGTTTTGCAAGTTTTAGAGGCGGTTATAAAGCAAGTTCCCCCGCCACCATATTTTGGGTCTAAGCCCGGCATAGACCCAAATGCGTTTCGTGCTCTTATTTTTGATTCTGAATATGATTCTTTCAAGGGCGTGATTGCTTTTGTTCGTGTTGTTGATGGTGAAATCTCTGTTAATGAGAAGATTAATTTAATGGCTACGGATACAAATGCTGAAGTAAAAGAATTGGGATATTTAAACCCAGATTTTTCTGCGCAGAAAAAACTTTTGGCTGGAGATATCGGGTATATTGCCACAGGAATAAAAGAACCGGGCAGGGTTCACGCCGGCGATACCATTAAAAAACTTATAGGTGTCGGACACCTACAACCTTTGCTGGGATATCAAGAGCCAAAGCCCATGGTTTTTGCCAGTTTGTATCCTGAAAATCCTGATGATTTTGATGTGCTGAAAGTTGCTTTGTCAAA
>JBBTVU010000105.1:0-8715 GCA_038063115.1 Patescibacteria group bacterium
CCACTGGCTCCTGAAGCCAGCGCGTCTGCTGTTCCGCCATACCCGCTGGAATTAGCCGTTTTTCAGAAATTCTAAATTATCAGGGATATTTTTTAGAGGTTTTTCAAAACGCAGGTTGGGAACCGTTTTATAGTTTTCATTTTTTATCCAACCAGTCTGTCCTGAGCCGGGTTGAAGGATGTAGTAATAACATGCGCCTTGCAGCTTTTCATAAGGTAAGTAATCGACCTTGCAATCCGGTGAAACCCAGTTAGCCATTTTTAAATTTTCTGTTTCCGATGGGTTTATGGTTACATGGCCGTATCCTTGAGGAATAATTATTGTTTCTCCTTTCTCCGTTTTTACAGCATAAGCATCCTCAATTTCACCGGCTTCATTTCTTTTTTGCATTAAATAAATTGCAGTTCCTTCAAGCGCCGTGTAAACCTCTTGCCAGTTAGTTAAATGATAATGCCCTTTTGTTTTTGTAAATTCCGATCCCAAAAGCGCCGCCGGAATAACCGTTATATCATATCTCAGTCCGTCTTTTTGTTCTACGCCCCTATACATATAATACAACTCAATATTAGAAGTGTTTTTAAGCCATTCTTTATCATAGACAACATCTCGCATATCATTTAGTTTACGGATGTCGGGGGTTAATTTTGTGAGATCAATTTCCATTTATTTGAATACTCTTTTGGTTTTTATATACCATTCAGAGATATTTGAAAATCTTTTTGCTGGGTCAACAATTTTTGTTGTGTTTACCCCGTTAATTTTTTGAGAAACCCAATAAATATAATCTGGATTATATAAAAATAGGGCGGGAGCATCGGCGATAATAACATTCTGAAGTTTTTCATAGTCGTCTTGTTTTGTGGTAATGTCTAAAGTTTCTCTAGCCTCTTTTAATAATTGATCTGCGTCTTTGCTCTGATATGCCGATAAATTTAATCCAGGATCGTTTATTTGAGAAGAGTGCCAAAATGGATATAAGTCTGGCTCCGACCCAAGCACTTCGCCGTAAAGAAGGGCGTCGTAGTCTCTTGTTTTAATTATAGGCTTTAATTCTGATATTTCTACTGCTTTTATGTCAACCGTGATGCCAGCTTTTTGCCAAGAATCTTTAAGTAAATTTGCTATTTGAACAAGTTGGGGCTGATTTATTGTAGTTATGGTAAATTTTAAAAGTTGTGAATTGTCTTGCGGAGTTATGCAAAGTTCATTTAATTTTGTCCTTGTTGCTTTTCCAACTTCGCCCGTTGGCGTTGTATCAGGCAGATATTTTTTTTGAAATTCTGTCACGGCATTTTCTGTTCCTTTGCCGTAAATTCCGCTGGTTTCGTTTTGTAAAAGATTTTTAAAATTATCATCCAGTCGAGCTAGGCAGCCTTGAAGCTGCGTAACATCAGTTGATTTATTCCGCGCAGCCAGATAATTTTTAAATTGAAAAGCTGGTTTTTTATTGTTTGGTTTTACCCTCTGGTTAGAACCATTATCTTTAAATCCACTTTTGTCTAAAAGTTTTTTTGCCCGTTCAATGTCAAACGTATAGGCGCTAGTTGGGGCCTGCAGCCCGAAAAAATCTGGAAGAATTGGCGAGTCAACTAAAGACATATTGCTTTTTGTTGAAGAGCTTATTTGATTTATAAGACCTTGTTTGTCAACAGAATAGTTTAATGCTTTTCTTATGTTAATGTCTGAAAGTATCTTTGTTTTGTTTGTGTTAAAAAATACCGCAAAATATCTTGGCAAAGACAAAGAATATGTTGAAAATTTTTCGTTTTTAACCCAGCCTTGTTTAATTTCTTTTTCTGCCGCAGCTTCACTATTATCTAAAGCTGTTAATGAAAAACCGCCAATACTTTTTGAGTTTGCCGCCTTTACCAGATCATCTTTATTTGCAAAAAATTGGAACGAAACATTTGATATATAAGGAAGCTTGCCATAATATTTGTGGTTTGATTCAAGATATATGCTTTTTATAAAACCAGTGTCTGATTGTTCTAATCCCGCAAACGAATAGGGTCCAGACCCAATTGGTTGCAAATTATAAGAAGATAAGGCAAAGTTTTCCGCTAAAACATTTTCCCAAATATGCTGGGGAATTATTTTCAACGCGCAGTTTTCTAAGAAAGAATTATAGGGAGTTTTTAAAACAAGGCTTAAAGATTTGTCCGAAGTCTTTTCTACATCCACGCCTATCCAATTTGCTCTAAGCGGGCTTTTATAATCAGAATTTTGGATTATTTTTATTGTAAAAATTATATCATCTGCTGTTAAGGGTTTTCCGTCTTGCCAAAAAATATTGTCTTTTAATTGGAAGTCGTAAGTTTTTCCATCGTCAGAAATATTATAACTGCTTGCTAAATCATTAACAATTTTTCCATTTTTATCATAAGTCATTAACCCCGAATAGATAAGGTTAATCAAAGTTCTGTCTACATCATTTGTTTCGCCGTAAATCGGGTTAATAAATCTGGGCTGGCCGACAATACCTTCTGCATAGGTCCCGCCAAAGGCAGGAACTTCTTTTGTATTTTTGATATAAAAATCAGTTGCTAAAAAAAATAGAGAACCCGCGGCCAGAATTGCGAGAACTAAAAGCGTTATTTTTTCAGCTTTTTTTAATACTTTAAAAATTTGTTTCCACTGAGAAAAACTTGGAAACTTAAATTTATTGCGTTTCATTATTGAATAAAAAGGTTTAGAATTCCTAAAATTATAAATAAAGCCGAAGTTGCTATTGTGGCGTAATAAATTTTCTTTTGCGCGCCCCGCCTTGCAGAATAAAACTCCCCTCCGCCTCCAAAAGCAGAACCCAATGCGGCGCCTCTTTGCTGTATGACTATGAGCACAATTAAAATTATAGATACGGTAATTTGCAAGTAAAATAATATAGTGTTCACCCCGTTAGAAATCCGTCTTTATATGACACAAGTCAATTTCAGACAGATAAAGTTTATTTATCCCCCCGATAGATTTCTAACGGGGTTCATTTGTTTACTTGTCCTTAATTAATATTTTTTGAATAATAATATTTGATATCCAGATAATAATGCTTGTTAGAAACAGGGGCAGATACAATGGGACGGTCAATTCTTTAAATGCTATGGTTACCATCCAGATCATTGCCATGCTAATTATTATGCTGAAAAGACCGAGAGTTATTATTTCTAAAGGCAGGGCTATCATTTTTAAAACAGGTTTTACAAAAAAATTCAAGAGTCCTAAAATAATTCCCAAAACCAAAAAAATCTGCCACTGCTGGGTGATATTTATGCCAAAAAAGTTTGAGTCGGGAAATATGTCTACTCTAACTCCGGGCACAAATAATTTTGCCAGCCACAGCCCCAAAGCCGCGGCCACAACCTGCGAGAGAAGCTTTCTCATATATTACATATAATAACAAATTTTTGGGTCAAATGCAAGACCACGACCACGACTAACCATAAAATATTTCTAAAAAAAAGCTGCAACGGTTGCAGCATATTGATTCATTTGAGAATAGCCTCAGCTCCTCCCGGAAGTTGGCCTTCTGCCAATCTGTCGCGGCGGACAAGCGTTGGCCTTACCCAAACAATTCGCGGAGCGTCGGGAATGTGTCCTTGTCCGGGCGGACGTCGCCAGTGTCCGCGCCTGAAATGAGCGCAAAGTTCGTACAGCGATTTCTTACGCATTTGCTCATCGCTTCCCGTAGCTTTCCGTTCTTCGGCGGTGAGCTTGTGCGTGCAAGAAACCGTGCAAACCTGCGCGTCATTGGTAATTGCCCGCGGGTCAGGCTTTTTGCCAACCCGGTCATGCTTTTTCCATTCTGATTTGGCGGAACTCCCCGGCGGCAATGTTTGCAAGTAAAGGCAGAGTCCTACTACGATTCTCACCGCCGCATCAAAATGGATGCTTTCCTCGGGTGCTCTACGTTCTTGGTGTTCTAGTGGTCGTCCATCATAATCTATCTTGCAAACATTTGAAGTTACGGGAGCATCCTTTACATTGTCATCAAGAAAAAAGGTGGCCAATCTTAACATTTCTTTTAAATTTGCTACCCTGACTACTTCTTGCAGCAATTCATTTGCATGAGCCCATCGTTTCTGTTGGAGAGTTTTTGTTATATTCTCTCTAACCTTCAGGCTTACGGCCCTTGGCTCTCCGAATTTTGCATCGAACAATCTGAAGCTTATAAGATTATCCCGTTTGTGATCGGGCTCTTCTCCAACTAAAACGCAATCAAATTTGCATCCACGATGGTCCACAATTGGTATTTCTAAGCACACCGCGAATGACCGAAAAGGAAAAGAAACATCTCTCCAATATATTCCATCCAATATTGTGGAGTTGAGCAGAACCTGGAGATCGGCACTCAGATGAAATGCCCGCCTTGAATGCAATGTCCAAGAGGCGATTGCTTTTGGAAATGTCAAAAGACTATAATTAAAGTCTTTCAATATTTGACCGAGCCCTAAATATCTCCAACCGATAAACCGTTCTTCATCAAACTCTTTCATGTTTTTGGCTGCCATAAACTCTCTAAGGTATTTTCTAAATCTATAGAAGTTAACAACGGGACCAACCATGGGAATGTCGAATCGATCGCAGGTTAAATTTGGTTCATTTGCGAGGATCTGGGCAATTGTGTTTAGAACAAACCACTTGTCTTCCCAATTGCACAAAACCTGTTCCAAACGTTCTACTGTGCCGGCCATGAGTCAAGCTCCTATTCTAAAGTGAACTTGTTGTCAACGAACACAAAAAAATCTTAACATTTTTTTACAAAAATAGCAAGATTAGAAGAAAATCTTATCGTGAGTTAAAATGAGGGTACACGATTTCTCACGATCGTAGAAAATCGTGTATACTGGATTATTTTAATAAGTTTTTTTTGCGGAGGGTTTTGTGATAGGCAATGGCAAAGCGGTGGGCCTCGTCGTCCAGCTGCAAAATTAAATTATAAATTTTCCGCGGGAGCTGTTTTAAGGGGATTGGTTTTTTTGGTTTTCAATAAATAATTCTTGTCTGCTTTTGGCTATTGCCAATATTTTTACATTTTTTATATTTTTAAAACTCTGACCTTGTGACCACGATCGTAGCGACAAAGTCATAGTTTCTTTTTTTACTTCATTTTTGGTTTTTTTGGCGTGTGTCTCCCAATCTTATTTTAAATTTTTTATACTGGCTTCTATCGGCAATCCAGCCCGAAGCTGGTCCGCCTTGGGCGGAAAACACAATCATAGACTCGGTTGCATATTTTCCCCGAATATTTGAAACATCATAGCATTCTACACTATATTTATTTGGGTCTAAGCCCGGCATAGACCCGGAAATAAAATTGTTTATAATTCGGGTGTGGGACATTTTCGTCGACGTCGGGCGTCGCCGGGCTTGCACGTCGCCGGGTTTGCATTTTCAAGCTAAAATATTTGATAAAATTATATAAAATGATAAACTAAAATTAGTTGCACATTTTTCACCCACAGGAAAGGGAACCAGTATGTCGAGCGCAGTAGCTTCGGTTGAGAGCCGAGTGATTACTCTGATCGCCGATTATTACAGGAAGCATTTCAACGACGAGCCGGGCAAAATTAGCCCCGGACACGATCTTGTCGCAGATCTTTGTTTTGACTCGCTTTCGGTGATGGAAATTTTGGTCGCAGTGGAGGAAGAGTTTGGGATTAATATTCCCGAACTTCTTTTGGACGAAATTTCCACGGTCCGAAACCTTGTCGAATGCATTGATCAGCTTCTTTCCAAGAAAGATAATTAATTTCGGCTTCGGCTGAAAAGTGTCGTCTTCAGACGACTATGCTTTAGCGAGAACCTTTTTCGCTAGGGCCTTTTTATTTACGTTAATGATTACCCTTGAAATGCGCAAAATAAAGTTGTATAATAGCAGACTAATTTGAAATTTACAATTTGAAATTTGAAATAATTTTGAAATAAGAATGAAAGAAGATTATATATCGCTACGCTATTAGCATTTTATTATGTTAAATGAATTTATCAAAATACGCGGGGCGAGAGTGCACAACCTCAAAAATATAGATTTGGATATTCCTAAAAATAAACTGGTGGTGATTACCGGTTTGTCTGGTTCTGGAAAAAGTTCGCTGGCTTTTGATACACTTTATGCAGAAGGCCAGAGAAGATATGTGGAAAGTTTATCAGCTTATGCTCGGCAGTTTTTGGGCGTGATGGACAAGCCCGATGTTGATAAAATTGAAGGAATTTCTCCGGCAATTTCAATTGACCAGCGCAAAGCAATGCACAATCCGCGGTCCACGGTTGGAACAATTACAGAAATATATGATTATCTGCGCCTTTTGTACGCAAGAATTGGAAAACCGCATTGCCCGAATTGCGGAAAATTAATTTCGCGGCAGACAGTTGACCAGATTGTTGAGCAGGTGTTAAAACTACCGAGAAATTCAGCCTCGCCCGTAGGGCTACGGCCGAGGGAAATTACGATATTGGGGCCTGTAATAAAAAATAAAAAAGGCGAGCATCGCGCTGTTTTAGAAGAAATTCAAAGGGCAGGATTTGTGAGAGTTAGAATTGATGACGCCATCTATCCGATTGAAGAATCTTTGAATAGAAAATTAGACAAACAGAAAAAACACGACATTGAAGTTGTTGTTGACAGATTAGTTTTGCCTGTCCGCGCAGGCGGGGAAAAAAATTTAGACAGGTCAAGATTGGTTGATTCTTTGGAAATTGCTTTGAGATTGGGAAAAGGAATAGTTATTGTAAATTTTGGAAAAGAAGATTTAATTTTTTCGGAGCATTTTGCCTGCGAAACCTGCGGGATTTCTTTGCCGGAATTAGAGCCGCGCGTATTTTCATTTAATAATCCTTACGGAGCCTGCCCAGAATGCACTGGTCTTGGTGAAAAATTAGAAGTTGACCCGGAATTGGTCATGCCAAACAAAAATTTGACTTTGGCCGAAGGGGCTATTTGGCCTTGGTCTCGAGCTTCGCACAAAGTAGGCAGGCAGGGATATTTTTCTTCAAAAATATTTGAGTTAGCCGAAAAGCATAATTTTTCTGTTGATGAAGAAGTAAAAAATTTGCCTAAAAAAATTATAGATATTATTTTGTACGGCGACGGTGAGTTCGAGGGAGTCGTTGCAAACTTAGAAAGAAGATACCACGAAACAGATTCAGACTGGACAAGGCAGGAAATTGAGCAGTATATGGTAATTAAGCAGTGTCCAAAATGCAAAGGCAAAAGATTAAAGCCAGAAGTTTTAGCAATTACAGTGGGGGAGGAATCAATTGATAAAATGGCTGAAATGAGCGTTGAAAAATTGAAAGAATTTTTCATAAAATTGCCAGATGAAATTAAAGCTGACGAAAAGAAAATTAGCCAGCCCATTATAAAAGAAGTTGCTGACAGATTACAATTTTTGAATGATGTTGGTTTGGGATATTTGACTTTGGGCAGGAAAGCCGGATCGTTGGCTGGCGGAGAAGAGCAGAGAATTCGGCTGGCAACTCAAATTGGTTCAAAGTTATCGGGGGTTCTATATATATTAGACGAGCCGTCGGTTGGCTTGCATGCCAGAGATCAACATAGGCTGATTGGCACACTTACAAGATTGCGTGATTTGGGAAACACCGTAATTGTTGTTGAACATGATCCGCAAACTATGATGGCTTCTGACTGGATTATTGATATTGGACCGGGAGCCGGAAAGCACGGAGGTAAAGTTGTGTTTGAAGGAACGCCCCAGCAATTGTTAAAATCACACACTCTTACAGGAGATTATCTCTCTGGTAGAAAAAAAGTTGAGATAAGCGCGAGACATCCGACATCCCGCGGGATGTCGGATGTCATTGCGAGCGGAGCGAAGCAAACTCAACCCCCAAAATATTTAGAAATAATTGGCGCGCAAGAACACAATTTAAAAAATATTGATGCAAAAATTCCTTTGGAAAAATTTGTCTGCGTGACAGGAGTTTCGGGATCTGGAAAAAGTTCTTTGGTAAACGATGTTTTAGCAAAATATTTATTAAAAAAATTTTACAGAGCGAAAGACGAACCAGGAGCTCATAAAGAAATTTTAGGAATTGAAAATTTAAATAAGGTTGTTTTAGTAGATCAGTCGCCAATTGGCAGAACTCCAAGGTCTAACCCGGCAACCTACACGGGAGCCTTTTCATATATAAGAGATATTTTTACAAAAACAAAAGAAGCTAGGATTCGCGGATATTCGGCCGGGAGGTTTAGTTTTAATGTAAAAGGCGGGCGTTGCGAAGCCTGCGAGGGCCAAGGCCAAAAAAAGGTTGAAATGTATTTTTTGCCAGACATTTATGTTGAGTGCGAAGAATGCCGGGGAAAAAGATACAGCAAAGAAGTTTTAGAAATTACTTACAAAGACAAAAATATCGCAGATGTTTTATCTATGACTGTTGAAGAGGCAATGGAATTTTTCAAAAACATTCCGGGTCTTTATGAAAAAATGAGAACCTTAAAAGAAGTGGGGCTTTCTTATGTTGAGCTTGGGCAATCGGCGACATCTTTGTCTGGCGGAGAAGCTCAAAGAGTAAAGCTGGCAACAGAACTTTCAAGAAGAGGAACCGGCAGAACTTTATATATTTTAGACGAGCCGACAACTGGTTTGCATTTTGACGATATCAAAAAATTAATTGCGGTTTTGAGCGGATTAGTTGACAAAAAAAATACTGTTTTGATAATTGAACATAATATTGATTTTATCAGATGCGCTGATTGGATTT
>JBBTVU010000106.1:0-1655 GCA_038063115.1 Patescibacteria group bacterium
CACCTCATTCATAAATCATGTGGTACGATAAAATATTATTTTTATTTAAAAGCAAAGATCTTAGAAGCAAATTTTTTATTGTAATTTTTCTTTTCGTTGTTTTTAGAATAGCCGCCAATATACCAATTCCGGGAATTGGCCTAGAAAATTTAAGGAAATTTTTTGCCGAAAACCAAGTTTTCGGCCTTTTGAATATATTCACAGGAGGAGCTTTAAGTAATTTTTCAATTGTTTTATTGGCAGTTGGGCCTTATATTACGGCCACTATTATTTTACAGCTGTTAACAATGATTTTTCCTGCTTTAGAAAGAATGTATAAAGAAGAAGGCGAAACTGGCAGGCAAAAATTTAATCAATACTCAAGATTATTAACCATTCCGCTGGCAATGTTTGAGGGTTATGGAATGTTAACATTATTTCAAGGGCAAGGAATTATATCTCCGCTTCCTATTTTAGTTTTAGTGAGTTCAATTTTAACAATTACAGCCGGAGCCATGTTTATGATGTGGCTTGGTGAAATTATTTCAGAGCAGGGAATGGGAAACGGAATTTCTCTTTTAATTTTTGCGGGAATAGTTGCAAGCTTACCAATGAACATTTTTCAAACATTCGTTGCATGGGATCCGTCAAAAATTCCTTCTTATCTTTTATTTTTTGCGCTGTCTATAGCAATTATAGCTGGCGTAGTTTTGATTACCGAGGCAAGAAGAAATATCCCGGTTTCTTATGCAAAAAGAGTCAGGGGAAATAAAATGTACGGCGGGTCCTCAACATATTTGCCATTAAGCGTCAACCCTGCCGGAGTTATTCCTATTATTTTTGCATTATCAATTCTTTTGTTCCCGGGAATGATTGCCAGTTTTTTGGGCGCAGTTCCAGGATTTGTTGGAACCGCCGCAACTGCCGTCGGCGTGTTTTTCAATAATACATGGGTGCACAATATACTCTACTTTTTACTAGTTATTTTATTCACTTATTTTTATACCGCAGTCACTTTTGATCCAAAAACAATTGCTGAAAATTTGCAGAAAATGGGCGGGTTTATCCCCGGCGTAAGGCCCGGTAAATCTACAGCAGATTTTTTAAAACACATATTAAACAGGGTTTTGTTTACGGGCGCTATATTTTTAGGATTAATTGCAGTTTTACCTTCGGCTATAGCAGGAGTCACAGGAGTTACCGGCTTTACATTTTTAATTGGAGGCACTTCTCTTTTAATCGTGGTTTCAGTTGTTTTAGATACAATGCGTCAAATTAATTCGCAGCTTCAAATGCGCGAATACGATACTTTTTAATTTTAGGCAAAAATGAAACAAGTAATTATTTTATTCGGCCCTCCTGGCGCTGGAAAGGGAACCCAATCTGAACTCCTTTCAGATAAAATTGGTTTATATCTTTTTGAAACTAGTAAAATTTTAGAAAGGGAATTTGAAAAAGCAAAAGATCTTCCAGAAGATTCTTCTGAAAGATTTATAGATTTTGACGGGCAAAAGTTTGACATTTTGCGCGAAAAGAAAATTTGGAAAGAAGGAATTTTATGCGATCCACCTTTCGTAACTTATTTGGTAGTTGAAGAAATAAAAAAATTATTTGAAGAAGGCAAAAATTTAATTTTAGCCGGTTCTCCAAGAACCATATATGAAGCAGAAAAAATA
>JBBTVU010000107.1:0-2867 GCA_038063115.1 Patescibacteria group bacterium
GCGCAGGATTTTGGGATGACAACATTAAATGATCCGAGCCGCTATGGACTGTCTTTGGTGTTGGGAGGAGGAGAGATTAATTTGTTAGAATTAACTTCTGCTTATGGCGTTTTTGCTACAGAAGGCAGCCAAATTCCCTCGGTAAGCATTTTAAAAATAGAAGACAGCGAAGGAAATATTATTGAAAAAAATAATAAACAACAGACAAAAGTTTTAGACACGCAAATTGCAAGACAGATAAATAGTATTTTATCAGACGACGTTGCCAGATCTTTTATTTTTGGACCAAACTCTGTGTTATATTTTCCCAATAATCAGGTTGCAGCTAAAACGGGTACTACATCAAATTTAAGAGACGGTTGGACTATGGGATATACTCCATATGCAGTTGTTGGGGTTTGGGTGGGTAATAGCGATAATTCTCCAACAAATGATGCTGGTGTCGGCCTAGCGGCTCCAATGTGGAGAAGAGTTATGGAAAGAATAATAGCATCTCACCCAACTCAAAGTTTCACTACACCAGAACCGGTAATAAACAGAAACCCTATTTTATTGGGTCAACTACAACCAGACGACACAAACACAATTTTGTACTATATAAACAAAGACGACCCTTTGGGTCCGCAGCCACAAAATCCGTCAACAGACCCTCAATATATTTTATGGCAGGCCGGAATAACTAATTGGCTAGCAGGAGCCAGATAACAAAAAAACTCCCCGTTTAGCGGGGAGTTTTTTTGTTTTGTTGTGTTATGTTGATTTAATGGGCATTACTACATAAATATAACTCGTGTCTCCGACCGGCTTTAGTACGCAAGCGCCCTCTTTATCACTTAGATCAAATGTCACCTCAGAGCCCTTTATATTGTTTAAGCCGTCTATTAAAAACTTGTGATTAAAAGAAACTTCAATTTGCTCGCCTTCTATTTTCCCAGAAAGATTTGACCTGCTTTCTCCAATATCCGGGCTTTGGGAAAATATTTCAATTTCTTTGCTGTCTGAATTTATACTAAATTTTACTTCGTTAATTTTTCCAGAAAAAAGCGAAGCTGTTTTCACTTGGTTTAAAAACTCATCTCTTTTCACGGTAACCCTTGTTTTAAATTTTTTAGGAATAATTTCTTGATAGGGCGGGTATTCTCCTTCAATCAGCCTTGATATTATTTGAACTTGGGGATGGGCCACTTCTTTCATTGGAAACTCAAATAATATTTGGTTTGGCGAAAAATGTATTTTTAACAGCCCGTCTTTTTCTTCTAAAATATTCATAATTTCTCTTGCTGGCTTCTGGGGAAGAATAAATGAATATTCTTTTTTAACCGGATTTTCTAACGTTATGCTTTTTTCAGCCAACCTAAAACTGTCAGTAGCAACCATTTTAATTATATTTTTAGAGAAAAAGAAATAAATTCCTGATATTTCCGGCCTAGTTTGCGAAGGCGAAGCAATATCAACAATTTGGGATAACCCCTGACAAAATTTTCTGTTATCAACCTCTATGTGTTCAAGATTTTTAAATTCGGGAATTAAGGGAAACTCTTCTGGATTATAGCCCTGAACCTGGTTTTTAAAGTTTTTACACTCAACATATAAATTCTGTTTTTTCTCTTCTAAAATAATCTTTTCATCTGGTAGTAAAGAAACAAAACTCGATAAAAATCTAACAGGAACAACTACTTTTCCTTTCTTGATAATTTTGGTTAAAATCCATAATTTTATAGCCGTTTCTAAATCAGTGGAGCTTAAACTTAAAAAGTTATCTTCTGTGTCCATTAAGACATTGTCTAATATTGGCAAAGAAAGATTTTTTCCCACGGCCCTTTCCACAATATTTAAACCTATTTTCAAATTTTCTTTTAAAACTTCTATCTTCATAATAATTATTAATTAATAAATATTTATTGTTATTGGTGTTTGTAAAATTTAAGGGGTTTTTAATATTTTAGTCGTATTTTGATGTGAAAATATTGTGGAAAAACAAGTGGTAAAAAGTGTGGAATTTTTTGGCATTAATTTTAACTGTTAAAAACTAATACTTTATCCACTATATATCCTCTGTTTTATTAATCCTAGTTCTTCTGTTAATTTATTATTTTCCTCGCTTTCCTGTAGTATTTTTTTGTAAGCATATATTGCGGTAGTATGGTCTTTTCCGCCGAACTTTCTGGCAATAGCTGGAAATGAGTATTTTAACTCTCTTCTTAATAAAAACATGGCAACCTGCCTTGGCCTTACTATCTCTTTGCGCCTTGTAGGATCAAAGAGGTTTTTTTCTTCTAAATTGTAAAATTTGGCTACCGTTTCAATTATTTTTTTATAATTTGCCACATCAAAAGGGGAAAAGATAAAACCCTTTAAAAGTTTTTTTGCCGTTTCAAGATTTGGGTTGCTATTGTTGATTTTATAATAGATTAAAAGCCTATTTAAAGCCCCCTCAAGCTCCCTGACATTTTTTTTAACATTTACAGCTATATATTCTAAAATTTCATCTGGCAGTTCAATACTTTTTTCTTGTACTTTAGTTTTTAAGATAACCAGCCTTGTTTCATAATCGGGAAGGCTGACATCGGCAATCATTCCGCCCTCAAACCTTGATCTTAATCTTTCTTCCAGCTCTGGTATGGCATTTGGAGGCCTGTCAGATGAAAGTATTATTTGTTTATTTTTTTCATATAAAGAGTTAAAGGCATGGAAAAATTCTTCTTGTGTTTTTGTCTTGCCGGCTAAGAATTGAATGTCATCTATAATTAAGACATCAATAGACGTAAGCCCCGCTTTAAAGTTTTCTATATTATTACTCCTGATTGCAGAAACAATACTGGAAACAAATTTTTCTGAAGAAATATATTTTACCTTTTTTTTCTTAG
>JBBTVU010000108.1:0-2696 GCA_038063115.1 Patescibacteria group bacterium
TTTATGTCTTCAAAATCCTCGCTTTTTCTAAATATTTCTAAAAATAAATTTTTAATTGACTTTATAACTGACGCTATAACAAAAACTAAAATGCCCAGCACAACAACCGCGACTGAAAAAATAATCAGAACAAAAAGTAAATTTTCGTTATTTTTTAAAAAAGAAAAATCAAACATTATACCTTTTTATTTTTTAGCGTAGCGATAATTTTTATTTCAACCCCTGCTTCACGCTCCTCTGTAAAAATTTCTGCTGCCCTGAATTTTTTTAATAAAAATTCCTTATTTTTTTCTATTATCAATTTTTCTTTTTTGGGAATACATAATTGAACCGAAATTTTATCTTGGGGAACCAACTTTTGTTCTTTTCTCTGATCTTGAACAAGTCTAACTAAATCTCTTACTATTCCTTCTTCTTTTAATTCTTCTGTTAAATTTATATCTAGTTCAACTTCATTTGCAATATCTTTATCAAAAATTATTTCCTTAACATTCACTTCGTCTTTTATCAAATCCAATAATTCTTTCTCGTTTCGGATTTCGGATTTCGAATTTCGGATTTTCAGCAGTGAAAGCGGTTGTCTAACTTTTATTGCTTTTGCAGATCTTTCAGCAAGCGCCAAATTAACAATATTTCTTACTTCATCCATTTTTGCTTCCAATTCTAAATCTGTATGGCCTTCTCTTTTTATATCCGGCCAGTCGCACAAATGAACAGATTCTGGCATGCTTTCGTTTTTTAAACTAAAATACATCTCTTCTGCAAAAAACGGCATTATTGGAGCTATTATTTTTGCAATATTTAAAAGCGCATAATAAAGCACGGCTATCGCCTCGTTCCTGTTTATATTGTCTTCGTGAAACCTTTTTCTTGATCTTCTTATATACCATAGAGACAAATCATTAATAAAGAAACCTTCTATCATTAAAACCGTTTTGGCTGCATCATATTTGTCTAAAGAAAATTTTACCGCGCTGATTAAGTGATCTGTTTTAGATAAAATCCATTTGTCCAAAATATTCTGCGTTTTTATGGCATCTGTTTTAGGAAAATCTTTTTTATCTACATAAGTAGTTAAAAAAGTATAAGCATTTTGAAGTGTTAACAATTTTCTTTTAGCCTCGTCTAAAACATTATATCCAAACTTTAAATTTTCTGCCGGATTTTGTTTCATACAAACCCAACGTATTGGATCAACGCCAGATTTTTCTGCAGCTTCGTCAAACCAAATAGCATTTCCTTTTGACTTGTGCATTTCTTCATCCTTTTCATCGTGCACAGTGGCATAGCCAAAAACAGTTTTCATTGGTGAAGAATTTTCCAAAACAGCTGACATTACCAGCAAAGAATAAAACCAATTTTTAAATTGGCCGGGAAACGATTCACAAACCAATTCAGCAGGAAACCATTTTTTCCAGTAGCCCCTATCTTCAAAATATTTTATTGTAGAAAACGGAACAATTCCTGCATCAAGCCACGGATTTCCCACATCTTTAATTCTTGAGGCTGTTTTTTTGCACTTTTTGCATTTTATTTTTACATTGTCTATCCAAGGCTTGTGCGGAGAATTTCCTTCAAATTTTTCCCAGCCTTCAACTGCTCGTTTTTTTAACTCTTCTTTTGATCCAATGACTTCAAAATTTCCGCATTCACACTCAAAAATAGGTAAAGCCAAACCCCAATACCTTTTTTTGGAAATCAGCCAGTCGCGCATATTTTTTAACCAATCCAGCTCTCTCTCTTTTCCAAAACTTGGAATCCAGTTTATCTTTTCTGTAATTTTTTGCAAATTTTTTCTAATTTTATCCATGGAAATATACCACTCATCAACAACTCTCCAAACTAATTCTGTTTTGCATCTCCAACAAGTCGGGTAGCGGTGAGTGTAATCTTCTGTTTTAAAAAAGAAGTCTCCGTTTTTATATGTTTTTAAATAATCAAAAATTATTTCCGGATTTTGTTTTGCATTTTTTCCAGAAAACTCTTCCATGCCGTCTAAATAAACAGCTCCCTCATCAATAACATCTATTACAGCCAAATCTTCTCTCTGGCCAATTTTAAAGTCTTCTTCACCTGCTCCGGGAGCGCAATGCACAATTCCCGTTCCTTCAATTTCTGTCACCAAATCTTTATCTAAAACAACCGTGTGAAAAGTTTTTAATTTTTCTGATGCTATTTTTTTAATTCTGGGCAAATTATCAAAAGGCCCTTCATATTTTATGCCTTTTAAATCTTTGCCTTTTATTGATTGGGCTAAAATAAAGTCTTTATCTAATATCTTTTCAGCCAGACTTTTTAATAAAATTAATTCTTCGTTGTCTTTTTTATAAATTCCGTATTCAAATTCAGGATTTATTATCAACGCCACGTTTGCCGGTATTGTCCAAGGAGTAGTTGTCCAAACCAAAAACTTTTTGCCTTTTAGCTTACCTTCTATTATAGGAAGCTTAAAATAAATTGCTTTGTGAGTTATTTCTTTGTATTCTTCTGTCAAAATTTCGTGCTGTGAAATTGCGGTTCCGCATCTTGGACACCATGGCACAGAGTCCCTTCCTTTATATAAGTAGCCTTCTTCCCAGCATTTTTTCAAAAAGTGCCAAATAGCATAGTTATTTTCATCAGACATTGTGTAATAGCTGTTTTCCCAATCCATCCACTGGCCAAGCCTTATTGACTGAGTGGTTTGGATTGCCGAT
>JBBTVU010000109.1:0-1781 GCA_038063115.1 Patescibacteria group bacterium
CAAAATAACTTGTTTTGCTGTCTGGGCGGCAATTCTTCCGTAATCTTGTTTGGCCTGCAAAGGAATTTCAATTTCCTCGCCGGCTTTAATTTTCGGGTAATCTTTTTTAGCCTCGTCAATTAAAATATGTTTTTCTTCATTAAAAACATATTTTTTAGGAGGTTCTTCACCGGCCCTATCTTCATCTTGAGGAATTTCTTTTCTTTCTTTCATTTCTTCAATTTCCTCGTCGGTATAAAGCATTGAGTTATCTACAACCAATTTTATTTGCCAAAACTTAACATCGCCCGACACCGGGTTAAATTTTGCCTTAATTTTCTGGCCCTTTTCGCCGTAATCTTTTTTGTAGGCAGTGGCAATTGCCACCTCGATTGTTTCAATTACTTTTTCCGGCGAAATGCCGCGTTCCTCCGCAATTTGAGCTAATGCTCTTTGAAATGATTTTATATCCATAACTTTGCTCTGCAAAGAAACTCGAAATTCGAATATGACCCTACGGGGATGACCTGCGGGTCAAACCGAAATTCAAAACGTTTGGATTTGTTTCGGATTTCGGATTTCGTACTTCGGATTTCTTTTTTACTTAGTAAAAAAGTCCGTGTTCAAACGGACAAATAATTCTTTTCTTGATTATTAATTAGTATATCAAAACAAAACCCCCTTGTCAATATTACATTGCACATCAATTATCCACAAGATATTGCAACCATTATTAACACCTTATACACAGCTTATTATGTTTTGTTTAGTGGGGGATATAGATGTTTGTCTATTGTTCTCTCAAAGAAAACTCTGCCTTCTAGGTGGTCCCAGTTTTGTGAATAAATGCCACCGTTTGGCGGAATAGGTTTTGCAATTCTGCCTTGATAATCAGGCTCCCTGTTTTCTTTGTTAAATGTTGCGCATAATTCAAAAGATAAGTTCGCCGCATCTTTTATATTATATTCATATACGGCTTCTGTTTGCGGATCCACGGGCACTTTAAAACTTGAAATTGGGTCGTTTAAATCAGTCAAACTGCCCAACAAAGCTTCTTTTCTTTGCCAATAATTTACAATTTGACCTTGTATATTTTGCAGATCTCCAATTTTTTGCTGGTCAAATTGGACCAATCTTGCTGAATTAGGCGAGCCAACCACAAAAAATGCTCCCACAACAACTGCCAAAACCAAAACACTTGTCCCCCATGCAAAATATTTTGCCAGTTTTGTCGGCGTGTCGCGCCGCACATCATCTAAATAATATCCAAAAACAACTCCTGCAACTAAAATAACTGATAAAGCTTTTAAAATAAACCGCGTTGTTATCTCGCCACCCAAAAAAGTGTTGATTACAAAAATTAAGTCGCCAATAATTACCAGCGAAGAAATAAAAAGAGTCAAATAGAGCAGCCATTTTCTTATTTTTGATTCTCTGACTGCGGCTACCTTTGTATAAATTTTATTCAAATACCATGAAATAACAATAAAAACCGGAAAAACTATAATTATCGCGGAAACCGAAAATCTGATAAGCCCTAAAGAATAACTGGTTTGGTAATAGTCCAAAACATCCGGAAAAAAATTGTTTATAAACTGCCAAATTAACGACACAAAACTAATTGCAGACCAATAAAGCGTAACAATTGCCAAAAGATGCAAAAACAAATCCCTTGGTATATTCCTCTTTGGCATTGCGCCTATATTTTCATTTTCCATATTTTTTAAGCTTATACACAATTCTCACGATCGTGAAATTTTCGTATAGGCTGAATTTAATAATATTATTTTTAAAATTACATC
>JBBTVU010000110.1:0-10701 GCA_038063115.1 Patescibacteria group bacterium
AAAGCATGAAAGCAGATATTTCAAATAAAATTTTAGGATACTTGCTCGCCGCGGGAGTGATTTCAATTGCGGGAACTTCGCCGTTTTTTCTTATACGTTTGATAAAAATTATATTTAAGAAATCAAGATATAACCATAAAAGTGATTACAAAAAATTTAGGAGCGCGTTTTATTATTTAAAAAGCAGGGGTTTGATTGATATTGAAAAAGACCAGCATGATATTGTAATTACGCCAACAGAAAAGGGAATAAAAACAATGAAGAAATATCAAGTTTTAGAGCTTAAAATTGAACGACCCCAAAAATGGGATGGAAAAATCAGAATTGTAGCTTTTGACATTCCCAATGCGCACAGAACTAAACGAAATGCTTTTAGGCGAAAATTGAAGGAGTTAGGATTTTATTCATCGCAAAAAAGTGTGTGGCTGCATCCCTTTAAATGCAAAAATGAAATTAAAATTTTAAAAGATTTTTTTAGCTTAAATAATAAGCAAATTCATTTTTTTACCGCAGAAAAAATAGAGGACGAACAATTACTTAAAAAAATTAAGGAGGCTTATAAAATATAATTTTATATAAATAAAAAAGAAAATAAGGGATGCTATAGTAAATAGTAAGTTGTAGTAATAAGTGTGCGTACGCACCATTATTAGTACAGGTATATTTTGAAATCAGGTATATTTTGAAATAAAGTGGGAGGAATGGCTGAAATGGCTGTTTTTTGTTTTGTGAATAAAATACAATTTGGCAACTGTGGATAAGTGGGGGATAAAAACGCCATTTTACGACTATTTTTGGCAAAATTTATAAAGGGTTGACCTGATGTTATAAAATGGAGTATAAATAAGTAGAAGTGGGAAAAAGTGGATAACTGTGGTAAAACTCAATATAGTAGTGAATAACTTTATCGCTAAGAAAATATGCTGATAGGACAATATAAACACACAATTGATAATAAAAAGCGCTTGGCTTTGCCTGCAAAATTCAGAGGAGAGCTGGGCGACAAGGTGATAATTACAAAGGGGATTGAAAAATGCTTGGTTATTTACACGGAGAAGGAATGGGGGGTTATATCTGGAAAATTAAGCAATTTACCAATTTCTGCTCCCGAAGCCAGATCTTTTACTAGGTCCATATTGGCCAGCGCAATGGAAGTTGTTTTAGATAAGCTGGGCAGAATATTGGTTCCCGATTATTTAAAAAATTATGGAGGTTTGAGAAAAGACGTAATTGTTTGCGGATTGTCTAATAGGTTGGAAATTTGGGATTCTGAAAAATGGGATGCTTATAATAAAGAAGCAGAAAAGGGAATTGAAGAAATTGTTTCAAAATTAGGCCCGCTTTGAATTTAAAAAAAATGATACACGTTCCGGTTCTTAAAAAAGAAGTTTTAGAATATTTAGATCCAAAGTCTAACGAAAATTTTGTTGACTGCACAGTTGGCGAAGGCGGGCATACAGAAATTATTTTAGAAAAAACTGGTCCTGCGGGAAAAGTTTTAGGAATTGATTTAGACCCCCAGCAAGTTGAAAATTGCAAATTAAATTTGGCAAGATTTGGAGATAGAGCTGTTATACAGAACGATTCTTATATAAATTTAAAAGAAATTACTGAAAGAAAAAATTTCGGGCTGGTAAACGGGATATTGTTAGATTTGGGAATGTCTTCTGCCCAGCTTGAAGGAACGGATAAAGGATTTTCTTTCCAGGTAGACCAAGGGATAGACATGAGGTACAACGACAACACAGGATATTTTACAGCAGAAAAAATTGTAAATGAATATCCGTACGAAAAATTGGAAGAAATTTTAAGAGAATACGGCGAAGAAAAGTTTTCAAAAAAAATTGCAAAAAATATTGTAGAGCAAAGAAAACAAGGAAGAATAAAAACTACATTTGAGCTTATAGAAATAATTAAAGACGCAACGCACTCGGCTTATTGGAGAGGAAAAATTCATTATGCCACAAGAACATTTCAGGCATTAAGAATTGCGGTGAACGACGAACTTCATAATTTAGAAAAAGTTCTTCCGCAGGCCATTTCAATTTTGGCTCCCAAAGGAAAAATTGTGATAATTTCTTTTCATTCTTTAGAAGACAGAATTGTTAAAAATTTTTTAAGACAAGCAGAAAAAAATAAAACAATTAAAATATTAACTAAAAAGCCAGTAATTGCTTCACTTGACGAGAAAAAAATAAATGCTCGCGCGCGTTCAGCAAAACTGAGAGCAGCCTGCCTGCCGTCAGGCAGGCTATAAAAGTATGACAACACTAGCAATAAACATTAATTGGAAAATGATTTGCATAGCAGGATTTTTTATGGCTTGCTGTTTGTCAATTTTATACGCATTTTTAATAAACGAACTAACGAGCGGAACATATTTTATAAAGAACTATGGCAAGCAAATAAATATTCTCTCTCAGGAAAACAGAAACTTGGAAGTAAGCTTTGCAAAAACCGGTTTTTTGGGAACAGTTGAACAGAGAACTAAAGAATTAAATTTTGAAAAAACAACCTCAGTGAAATATATCCAAATTTTAGACGCTTCCCTGGCTAAAGCCAAGTAGGCGGGGCAAGATGAAAAACTGGCGGCTTAATCTTATTTTGATAGTAATCTTTATCTTTGGAGCAGCTGTAACCAGCCGCTTATTTTATCTCCAGATATTAAGCCATAAGTTTTACCAGTCGCAGGCGTTAGGACAGCAGGCAGGGTTTCAAGAAATATATGGCACAAGAGGCCAGATTTTTTTTGCAAACAGCCAGGAGAGCAAAGGGTCAATTGGAACCGGAGAAACTAAAAGCATGGCAATAAATAGGGATTTTTTTGTTATTTCCGCTATGCCAAAAGAAATTGAAAACAACGATATTTTTGCAAAAGTTCTTGCAGAAAATATTGGCGAAACAAAAGAACTTATACTTTCAAAATTAGAAGGTCGGACATCTTATACGGTTATAAAAAGAGGATTGGCTCAAGAAGACATAGACAAAATTAAAAGCCTTAATTTAAAAGGAATATATTGGGAGCGGACCCCTGCAAGATATTATCCTCAAGAAAATTTAGCCTCGCAAGTTGTTGGGTTTTTGGGGGGCGGGGGAACAGGGCAATACGGTCTTGAAGGCTATTATGATGAAGATCTAAAAGGAAAATCTGGAATTCAAGAAGACAAAAGGGGATTAGATTTAATTTTTTCGCCAGAGATGCCGGGTTCTTTAGACGGATCAGATTTCTATTTAACAATTGATTACAATATTCAGTTTGAGGCAGAAATATTGCTGAAAGAAGTCAAAAAGAATTTAAACATTGATTCGGGGCAAATTATAGTTATGAAACCGGACTCTGGAAGAATTTTGGCAATGGCAAATTATCCTTCGTTTGACCCGAATCAATTTTCAAAAGAAAACGATTTGGAAATTTTCCAAAACTCAGCCACGCAAAAACTTTTTGAGCCCGGGTCTGTAATGAAACCCTTTATAATGGCAATGGGAATAAACGAGGGAAAAGTAACCCCGGACACAACTTTTACTGATTTAGGTTTTATTAAAGTTGGCAAGGAAATAATTTATAATTTTGGCAGAGAAAAATACGGCAAAAGGACAATGACAGAGGTTTTAGAAAAATCAATTAACACGGGAGCCGTGTTTGTTGAAGAAAAAATTCTGCATAATACCTTTTTAAATTATATGGATAATTACGGTTTTTTTAGAAAAACAGATGTTGATTTGCAGGGAGAAGTTTATTCTCAAAATGATTTATTGAAAACAGGTCCCGATGTGGAGTTTGCCACGGCATCTTTTGGGCAGGGAATTGAAATTACGCCCGTTCAACTTGTCAGGGGTTTTTCTGTGTTTGCTAACGGGGGAAAGTTGCCAAAGCCTTATGTTGTAGAAAAAACTATTCAAGGCGAAAGCGAAATGTATACAAAAATACAGCCGCAAGATCAGGTTATTTCTCAGCAAACTGCTTCTGAAGTTACAACAATGATGATAAACGTTGTTGAAAGGGGCTATGGAAGCGAAGCTAAAATTTTAGGATATTATATAGCCGGAAAAACAGGCACTGCTGAGGTTCCCTTAAAAAACGGCAAAGGTTACGAGCTAGACAAAACTATTCAGAGTTTTATAGGGTTTGCTCCGGCATTAAATCCAAAATTTTTAATACTTATTAAATTAGACGATCCAAAAGTGCCCAAATCAAGCTTGTCTGCCGCTCCGGTTTTTAGAAAGTTGGCGCAATATATAATTAATTATTGGAAGATCCCGCCAGATTACGAAGTTAATGAATAATTTTTGTAAAAAAAGCGGAGCGTTGCTGGCGCTCCTTTTGCATATAGTAAATTATTTTGGCAGTTCAGGCAGGGGATCAATTGGCACATGGCCAAAAGTGATTTGAGTTACCGGCAAATGAATTACAGCAAAGTTTCTGTTTAGCACCGCGTCGCCGGGGTTTATAATTCTTGCTCTTTGCCCTCCCATTAAAAAGCCGTCGTTGCTTCCTCCGTAAAGAATGAAGCTGACTTCCGGATAGGTTTCTAAAACCTTTAGACATTCTTTATCCATTTCTACTTCCGATTCTTCGAGAAGCGTTCTGGCGAGCTCAAAATGAATAAAAAATTGATAGCCATTGATTGTCACTACTGGCTCTTCTCTGAATATTAGATGCCAGTTCTGCGGCGATCCGCCAGAAAATGATTGGCCTTTTCTTAGGCAATAATGAATATGAAGTCCTGATAATTCTTCTACGCCGATATCGTTTACTGCTAAGTTACTACAATGAATGACATGTCTCACATTTCTGTCCTCAAACTCTTTACGCAGTTTTTTCCAGAAAGTTGGGTCCAGTCTGGAAATATTTAAGCTGTCAGATATAACTCCAACAGAAAACGGTTTGTCAATTGGCCGTGTTTTTGGAATACGGCCAAAGATTATTTGGTCGCTGTCGGTGTCAATTACAGCATATTCATAGCCGTCCATTGAATAATCAATTGCGCCAGGATTCACAAAATTGACCAGCTGGGTTTGGAAATAAAGCTGATGGTGGGTGTGCCCGGAGCAAACCCACCTTAAGCCATCGTAGGTTTTTCTCAAAAGGTCAATTGTTCTTCTAAAAGCGGTTTCAGGTTCTTTTAAAAGATCGTACGATCTTTTGTGTCCAATATACATGCGGCAGTGGAAGACATCGCGCACCCTGTCTCCGGGAACCGTGAACTCCCAGCCGGCGGGCGGAGTTTTGAACGGTGGTTTTTCCAATTGTTCATCGTTAAGCGCGCAAACAACTTTGAGGTTTTTGAAAAGAGCCGGATCCAAATGCTTTGGCTCAATATCTCCGCAGTGAATTATTGCCTCAACGTTATGCGCTCTTATTAGTTCGTCAATAACATGGGGGAGCGCATTTGTTTCATCTGCATGTGTGTCGGAAACTATGCCAAGTTTTACCATGGTTTTGTCCCTCCTAAACTAAAACATGTTAAAGAACCGTTTAACCCGTCATAAGTGTGGCCCCAACCAGATTTGAACTGGTGTTACTTGCTTGAGAAGCAAATGTCCTAGACCAGGCTAGACGATGGGGCCGAATTTCTTTATTTTTTATATTTTAGCATAAAATTTTTAGAATGTCTATTTTGTAAAGTCAGCGGCTTTTTGTTTGTTTTTATTTTTAATGGTAAAATAAATAAACAATTTAAATATGCTTAAAAATTTATTTAAGGATTATGTTTATCCGATTGCGGTGTTTAGCGGCGGAATGATTGGAGTTGGTTTTTTGTCGCTGCCGTATGTTGCAATGCGCTCAGGTATTTGGCTAACGTTTTTGTATTTTTTAGTTTTGACAGGTTTAGTTGCAGCGATCAATTTAATTTTTGCAGAAATAAGCTTAAAAACTCCGGATTATAAAAGATTTCCCGGTTTTGCAAAATATCATTTGGGAAAATGGGGCGGGGGATTGGCGTTTTTATGCGCGATCGTCGGAGGCATTGGAGCTTTGTTGGCATATTTAATTGTTGGAGGAGAATTTTTAACAAATATTTTTCAGCCGCTATTCGGAGGCAACGCAAACTTTTACACACTTTTATATTTTGTTGCCGGAGCAACTATTGTTTATTTAGGCATAAAAGTGGTTGCCAAAGTGGAAATTGCCGTTTTGGGATTTTTATTTTTATCCTTGTCGCTTATTTTTCTGCAGAGTTTCTCCCTGATAAAAGCCGGCAATATTTTTGCTCCTGATATAAAATTGAATTTTTTTAATTTATTTTTCCCTTATGGCCCGATTTTATTTTCTTTATGGGGCACGGGTTTAATTCCGGAAATTGAGGAAATACTGGGAGTAAAAAAGAAAAAATTATTGAAAAAAATACTTTTTATATCAACAATATCGGTTTCTATCGTCTATTTATTATTCACGCTTTTAATTTTGGGAATAACGGGCGCAAAAACTACAGAAACCGCTTTAACCGGACTATGGCCATTTTTGGGTAATGGGTTGATGGCAATTTCTTTATTGGCGGGCGCGTTAGCCACTTTTACGGGTTTTATAATGCAGGGGATTATTTTAAAAGAGTCTTTTGTGTACGATTTTAAAATTAAGCACTGGCAGGCATTTGTAATGGCCTGCTGTACGCCGCTTATTTTATTTTTATTGGGCTTTAAGTCTTTTATAGCGCTGGTTTCATTATTTGGGGGATTGATTTTAGGAATAAGCGGCATTTTAATTTTATTGATGTATAAAAAAATTGGGGGAAAAAATTATATAATTTATCCGTTGTCTTTAGTTTTTTTACTTGGAATAATTTATGAGATAACATATTTTACTAAATAAATAAAATTAATATATGGTTTCACTTGTTTTTTATATAGCTACCTTTATCGTTTCATGCCTCGCCCTATCATGGCTCGGGTCGCGCTTAATAAAAATTTTGGTCAACGTGGCTAAATATCTGGGATGGCGCGAGTTTATTGCGGCATTTTTTATGATGTCTTTTGCCACTTCTCTACCCAATCTTTTTGTGGGCATTAACGCCGCTTTGCATAAAATACCCCAGCTTTCTTTTGGAGATATTGTCGGCGGGAATATGGTTGATATGACCTTGACTATTGCTTTAGCTGTTCTAATAGGAAGGGGCAGTTTAAAAACAGAAAGCAAAATGGTGCAGGGCAGCGCTATTTTTACAACACTAATAGCAGTTCTGCCGCTTATTTTAATTTTAGATGGAAAATTAACAAGGATTGACGGTTTAATACTTCTTCTTGCTTTTGCTTTTTACACTTTTTGGATTTTTTCTAAAGAAGAGAGATTCAGAAAAAAATACAAAGAAACAAAAAAAGAAGAGTCTGCGCCCGTAGCGGGTTTTTTCGGATTTTTGAAAAACTTGGCGAACATCGCTTTTTTGACAGCTTTGCTCATTTTGGCGTCGCAAGGAATAGTAAAAAGTTCCCAGTTTTTTTCAAGCAGTTTTAATATCCCTATTTCTTTAGTGGGTTTGCTGATTGTCGGCTTGGGCAATTGCGTTCCCGAAGGCTATTTTTCAATTGTTTCTGCCAGAAAAGGGCAAGGCTGGATGGTGCTGGGAAATTTGATGGGTTCCGTTATTGTTTGTTCCACATTAGTTTTGGGAATTGTTGTCTTAATTAACCCGATTATAATAGACGATTTCTCGCCATTTTTGATAGCTAGAATATTTACTATTATCGCAGCTTTTATTTATTTAGTTATTATTAAAACTGACAGGGAAATTACAAAAAAAGAAGCGATACTTTTGCTTTTTATATATGTTGCATTTCTGCTGGCTGAAATTTTTAAGCCGTACTTTTTCTAAATGAGTTTTTCAAAATATACAAATATAGACATCAAAGAAATTTTTGGCATTTTGAAAACGCAAGAACAAGGGCTTTCGCAAAAAGAGGCGGTTTTAAGGCAAAAAGAGTATGGCCTAAATGAAATTAAGGTAAAAAATGTTAACATTATTGATATTTTAACGCGGCAGTTTAAGTCGCCATTTTTTTATCTTCTTTTTGCTGCGGCTGTAATATCGTTTTTAATTGGCAAAAGAATAGACGGCCTAGCGGTTTTAGCTTTTGTGATAATTAACGTTGTTATAGGATTTTTTCAAGAATACAGGGCAGAAAGAGCAGTTTTTTTGCTCAAGAAATTTATTCCCCAGCAGGTTAAAGTTTTGAGGGGAGGCGCGCAAGAATTTATAGAAAAAAAAGAGTTGGTGCCGGGAGATATTGTTTTGCTTGAGGCGGGTGATATTGCGCCGGCAGATTTACGGGTTATAAAAACACATAATTTTTTTATAGACGAGTCTGTATTAACCGGAGAATCTGCGCCGGTTTTTAAAAATTATAATGAAATGCTTTTTGCCGGAACTTCTGTTGTTTCTGGCAAGGGACATGCGGTGGTTGTGGCAACCGGAAAAGGAACTTTTTTTGGAAACATTATAAAGATAATTTCAAATGAAAATAAACAGAGCTCTTATGAAAAAAATATACTTTATTTTTCAAAGCTTATTTTAAGAATTGTTTTTACAACAATTTCTTTAATTTTTTTGGCGAATATAATTTTGAAGGGAACAAGCGGGATTTTGGAATTTTTGCTTTTTTCTGTTGCCTTAATAGTTAGTATTTTACCAGAAGCCTTGCCGGCGGTGGTAACTTTTGCATTGGCTAAAGGGAGTTTGAAAATGGCAAGAGAGCATGTTGTCGTGAAAAGATTGTCTGCAATTGAAGACTTGGGAAATATAGAAATTTTGTGCGCCGATAAGACAGGAACGTTGACGCAAAACAAACTTTCATTGGAAAAAATTGTTACTTCTGACAAGAAAAAGTGCCTTTTGTATGGAATTTTAAGTTCTGGAGAAACCAGTAATGAAAAAAAAGTTTTAAATCCGTTTGACTCGGCAATTTTAAAACGAGCATCTGAAGAAATGCTCAGATCCGCTAAAAAATTTAATATTGTTTTTGAACTTCCTTTTGATTCGTTTAGAATGAAATCCAGCGTTGTGTCTGAAAATTTAAAGGAAAGAGTTTTGATTGTTAAGGGCGCTCCAGAAAATATTTTAAAACATTGCGCCCGCCTCCGCATCTCGCAATGCTCGAGCTACGGCGGGCAGGTAAAATTTAAAAAACTGAAAGAGGACATTGCGAGAGAAGGGATTGAGGGAAAAAGAGTTTTGGCAATTGCCTATAAAAAATTGTCTGCTAGCCATGATTTGGCGGCTTTAAGCGCGTCAGATGAAAGGGGGCTGACCTTTTTAGGTTATTTTGTTTTTGAGGATCCGCTTAAAACTACTGCAAAAGAAGCAATTGAATTATCTAAAAAATTAGGAGTTGATATTAAAGTTATCACCGGAGATTCAAAACAGGTTGCAGGATATGTGGCAAAAAAAACAGGATTAATACAAAATAGCGCAGATGTTATTTCTGGCGAACAACTTGAAAAAATGTCTGCCGAAGATTTTGAGGACGCCTGTGAAAGAGAGCGCGTTTTTGCAAGAATTTCTCCGGAATTAAAGCACAAAATAATAAAAACATTGCAAATTAGACACGAAGTAGGGTTTATGGGCGAAGGCGTAAATGATGCTCCGGCTTTAAAAACAGCCAATGTTGGCATTGCCGCGCTTGAGGCTGCTGATATTGCCCGAGAGGCAAGCGATGTGGTGTTGTTAAAAAAAGATTTGCGGGTTATTGTTAACGGTATAAAAGACGGCCGGGCTATTTTTTCTAATATTAATAAATATATAAAATGCGCGTTGGCAAGCAATTTTGGAAACTTTTATTCAATTGCAGTAATTTCTTTATTTATAAATTTCTTACCAATGCTTCCTGTGCAAATTTTGCTTGCAAATTTATTGTCTGATTTTCCTTTAATTTTAATTGCCACAGATTCAATTGATATTGAAGAACTAAAAAAGCCAAAAATGTACCAGCTTCACATGGTTTTGCCTTTAATAATATCTTTGGCTTTAGTAAGCGCCATTTTTGATTTTATATTTTTTGCTATTTTTTTCAGGCAGGCTCCGGCTGTAATCCAGACATTATGGTTTATAGAAAGCATTTTAACAGAAATTTTGCTGATATTTATTATCCGCGCCAGAGGCGAATTTTGGAAAGCAAAAAGACCGAGTTTTTGGCTGTTTTTCTTTACCATAATAGACGCAATATTTATAGTTGCTCTTCCGTTTTTGCCATTTGGCCAAAATTGGTTTCACTTTGTTGCCTTGCCAATTTTACCGTTGTTAATTGTATTTTTATCAGTTGGCGCATATTTTGCGGTTAGTGAATTTGTAAAATTGGTTTATTTTCACTATTTCAAGCCCAAAATATTATCTTAAAATATTATCCTAAAATAAATATTCTCATATTCTGCAGAATATGAGAATATAATTATTAAATAAAAATATGAAAACAGCAAAACAATTAGAAAGATATTTTAAAGGCGTTGCTAATCATAGAAGAATTGAGATTTTACTTTTAATTGTCAAGCGTGAAAATATTCATTTAGAAAAAATTGCAGATGCTTTAGATTGTAATGTTAAAACAATTTCAGAACATACAAAAAAACTCGCTCACGCTGGTCTTATAAATAAAAAGTATAATGGGCAAATGGTGGGACATTCAGTATCGCCCTACGGAAAAAGATTTGTTGAATTTATAGAAACATTCTAATATTCTGCAGAATACCAGAATATCTGTAATAAATATAGACTA
>JBBTVU010000110.1:10711-11838 GCA_038063115.1 Patescibacteria group bacterium
TATAGACTAATTATCATCGCTATTGACAGCGGTAGTTTATTGTGCTATGATTAATATATCTACGGATGTTCCGAGATTGCGATTCTTCGTGAGTCGTATTGTTCTTTGTAGAGCCGATAGCGAGAAGCTGGCTCATTCTTTAGCAGCGAGACGCTGCAAGGAGTCTACCGTGTCACTAAAGCAAATCAAGCGTGAGTTTCCGTTTTTATGGCAGGTCTTTCCCGTGGGGGATTTTTGGCCAAATGCCAGCGTGGACATGAGGGTTTCCCGACTTTCCTTGGAAGCATTTCCCCTTTCCTTTTGATGGAAGATGTTTCCGAATTGGAACTTAAAGTTGAGAGACAACTTTTTGTCGTCAACGGAGAAGGCAACGATGTTTTTGCTGACAGCGTCGGAAGTGGTCGGGTTGTTGGCAATGGAAAGTTTTTTGAGACCGTTGGTGGTGTCATTCTGCATCACTTCTGGAATCCGGAAGGCGAGGAGTTGTCAAGACATGTCTCGTATGTGATTTACACTGTCGACACCTTTGTGTCCCAATGGCGAACTCGGAAAGGCGGGAAACATTACAGGGATTGGAGATCAACTCATTACGAAGGAGTGATCTTCAAGATGCCCAAGACTAAGACCTTGTGGCAGCTCATCCAGCGATATCGCCGGGAAGAGAGTACACTCATCTAGGGGTGAGCCACCAGCACATTGCAGTCGGTTTTTCGAGCCGTTGTTAGCTTTACGCGAGCAACGGCCTTTTATTTTGCAGAAATTGGAGTAAAATAAAATAATTATGGAATTAACAACGATACTTTTAGTTATAATTGCGGGGGGGGTGGTGTTGGCGATTTTTTTGTTAACAAAGAAGGGTCCTTCGGCGGACTCAGGACAAAAGCAAGACGAAAATTCGTTCTTGCTTTTGCAACAGCAAATTGGACAAATTGCGCAGTCGGTAGATTCAAAACTTTCAGAATCAAATAAAAATGCGCAAGAGCAATTTAAACATTCAGCCGATATTATTAGAAACGTTACAGAAAAACTGACACGGCTTGATGAAACAAATAAGCAAGTCGTGGGTTTTGCAGACCAGTTAAAAAATTTGCAAGATATTTTGAAAAATCCAAAACAGCGGGGAATTC
>JBBTVU010000111.1:0-1077 GCA_038063115.1 Patescibacteria group bacterium
TTTGCCACCCACCCCAAACAAAATTTTTTGCGCCCGAGCCATTTCGTTTTGGGGTTTGTCTCTGCCCGCCGCCCTTCTGGGCGGCGGGCACTGGTTTTTTTCAGGAATTTTTGATAAAGTAAGTTCGAGCGTAGTTGTAAATATACTCAGAATAATATTAAATTTTAAAAATATGTACGAAGTTATTTTATTTATTCTTTTAGCGCTAACAATTATTTATGCGGTTTATTTGCGCAAAAAATTGCAGAGTGAAAAAATTATGAGAGAGTGGGAGACGGCTTATTTTTATTATCAAACGCATCCTCAGGATTTGGAAATATTAACTAGAGAATATTTTTTTAGCGATTTCCCGCTTTTGAAAAAAGTTTTTGCAGATTCTAAAATAGAAGAAATAAAAGATTGTCTGAAAAAAGGAAATTCAGACAAATTGCCATACTTCCAGACGTAGTTCAGTGGCAAGATGTACTTGAACCCGCGACCTGTTGCAATTTTGACGTTGGTCTGCAAATAGCATATAATTAATTATATGCCAGCGCTAAAAAAATCGAGAAAAAAAATGCTTAGTTTGCGGCAAAAAACCGTCGCGTTCAGGTTATAAGTATTGTAGCAACGCATGCCAGCAGGAATACCAATACCAAAACTATATCAAAAGATGGAAGGAGGGCAAGGAGCATGGTTTATCCGGTTTGGGCTTGGTTTCGTCGTATGTTAAACATTATTTGCGGAAAAAATTTAAAAACAAGTGCTGTTTATGCGGCTGGTCAGAAATTAATCGCAAGAGCGGTTTAATTCCCTTGGTTGCCGATCATATAGACGGCAATTGGCGCAATAACACAGAAAGTAATCTTCGCTTAATTTGTCCGAACTGTGATTCGTTAAGTCCTACTTATGCGGCATTGAATAGAGGAAAAGGGAGAAGTAATAGAGCATTGAGTAAAAGAGCCAAAGAGGGCCGTTTATTGGTCGCAAAATTGCCGTTTTAGCTTAGTGGTAAAGCAACGGTTTCGTAAACCGTAGACGCAAGTTCGATTCTTGCAAGCGGCTCCAGAATCAGACTTTCGGACAAAACGCCGACTT
>JBBTVU010000112.1:0-224 GCA_038063115.1 Patescibacteria group bacterium
TTATAAGAAACGCTTATAAAAAAAGGTTGGCAAGTTTAAAGACTAGAATTTCAAGGGCGGCTATTTACTCAACTGTTTCTATTTTTTTAACAAAAATTATTTCCTTAGTAGTTTTAGAGGTTTTTTTGTCTAAACTACTTACAGGTCACTTCAATTCTATAACTCTTGTATTTGATATTTTAATTCCTACAACTTTAATGTTTGCTCTAGTGGCAACGGTAAAA
>JBBTVU010000112.1:234-5833 GCA_038063115.1 Patescibacteria group bacterium
TCTGGTTATAATTGAAATTATGAAAATAGTTTACAAAAAAGAAAGTGCGGACACCTATGAAATAAAAATCCACAAAAAAAGGGGCGTGGCGACCAGATCTTTAATTTCTCTAGTTTACGTTCTCTCGGCTTTTTTATCTTTTGGATTTATATATTTAGTTTTCAAATTTTTTAAATTTCCAATTACCTCAATTGTCATAAACATTATATTTATAGCTTTAATTTTATTTGCCGGAAGCGCTGTAAGAAAAAGAGCCGAAGAGCTTACAATAGAAGACGAACGCGAGGGATTTTTAAGTTTTATGTCAGATGTATTTTTTCTGCCAATTGCCGGCATGGGCAGGTGGATGTCTAATAAATGGAAAAAATACAATGCCGTTGCCGCATTTTTTAACGCTTTAATTGATATGCCGTTTTCTGTATTTGTAGAATTTTTAGAACGTTGGCGCTACTTTATCAAAGAGCGCAAAGAAGAACTGCACTAAAATTTATTTATCAAATCTCGCTATCATTATTACTTCGTCTCCCCGAAAAAAGTCTTTAACAATGCACTCTGGCTCAGCTCCCAGAGTTTTTTTTGTAAAGATTTTACGCTTTGTTTTCTGTTCCCGTGGTAGCCTCTACTGCTTTTAATTTTGACCCTCGTTTTTCCACATATTTTTTAATTTCCAGAAAAAATTTTTCTGTAAGCTGTGTTCCAATTCCCTGCCCCGTAACCTTGAAAATCTAAATTGCAATGTGTATTATTAATTTATCAATGACAAAAGAGCAAACTATTATTTTAAAACTCGGAGGGAGCGTATTAACCGAAAAAATGAGCGGCGACATGGGACTTGTCCAAAAAAATAAACCTGCTGTTATTTCGGCTGATGAATTAGCTGCTCTATTGGCTAAGGCATTTTCTAATTCTAAAATATTTTTTGCAACAGATATTGAAGGAGTTTTTGATAAATTTCCTCCTTCAATCAATGCGCAACCTCTCTCCTTTCTCCCCAAAAAAAAATTAAAACGTCTGCTTAAAAAAATGAACGAACAAAAAAATCAATACGACGTAACCGGTGGAATGGCCGGAAAACTCAAAACAATACTTGTTCTGCGCAAAAAAGAAGTAGTTATATTCAACGGCTTAAAACCCGGTAATTTAACTAAGGCGCTGACTGGCAAACCTGTCGGAACGCGCATAATCCTTTAACTAAAACGTCTGCATAAAAAAAGGCACCTTACGCGAGGCGTGCCTGTTTAGCTATTTTTTTCGGAATGCGGCAACGTTTCAAGACTTCCTAAAATACTAAAACTATTGTATTATTAGCGTTATGAAATACTACATTGTAGTATTCGGTTGCCAAATGAATTTAAGCGACTCGGAAAGACTATCCGCGGTTTTTGAGAGTTTAAAATTTGAAGAAACTAAAGACATAAACAAGGCAAACATTATTGCCGTTGTAATGTGTTCTGTAAGGCAGTCTGCTGTTGACCGGGTGCATTGGCTTGCCCACAAAATAAAAAAGCTAAAAGCTAAACACTATACGCTAAAAGCTATCCTGACGGGCTGCATTTTAAAAAAAGACAAACAAAAATTTGCAGAAAATTTTGATTATATAATTGATATTAAAGATATTCAAAAAATTCCAGAAGTTTTAGCATACACAAATTCTCACGATCGTAGAAAATCGTGTAAACTGGAAAATTATCTGGAAAATTATTTGGAGATCACGCCAAAATATTCAAATAAATTTTCGGTGAATGTGCCGATAATGACTGGCTGCAATAATTTTTGCTCATATTGCGTTGTTCCCTACACCAGAGACCGAGAAGTTTCAAGACCGGTTAACGAGATAGTTTTAGAAATAAAAAATTTAGTAAAGCCCGCTTCACCAAGCCTACGCGGGGCAAAAGAGATATGGCTTTTGGGCCAAAATGTAAATTCTTATAAAGACGGAAAAATAAATTTCCAAAAATTATTAAAATTAGTAAACAATATTCCGGGAAATTTTGAGCTTAATTTTACTTCAAGCCACCCAAAAGATTTTTCAGACGAATTGATAAAAACGATGGCAAAATGCAAAAAGCTTTCAAAAAAATTAAACTTGCCAATCCAGTCCGGAGACAATGAAATTTTAAAAAAGATGAACAGGCCCTACACTGTTGCCAGATACAAAAATTTGGTTAAAAAAATCAGGAAAGCAATTCCTGACATATCTCTTTCAACTGATGTAATTGTGGGCTTTCCCGGTGAAACAAAAAAACAATTTGAAAATACCGTAAAAACATTCAGAGAAATTGGCTTTGATATGGTGTTTATAAACAAATATTCGCCCAGAGCCGGCACTGCGGCGGCAAAATTAAAAGACAATGTTTCTTGGCAAGAAAAAAAGCGCAGAGAAAAAATCTTAATTAAATTAGTAAATGAACCCCGTTAGAAATAATGGGAATTTGGGCTATGAATGCAAAAAAGAAAAAAATTTCTAACGGGGTGAATAAATTAGTTGTAATTTTGGGGCCAACAGCTAGCGGAAAAACTGACTTGGCTATAAAACTTGCAAAAATGTATAATGGCGAGGTGATTTCGGCTGATTCAAGGCAAATTTACCGCGGAATGGATATTGGCACGGCAAAGCCGTTGGATTTGGAGGGCATTCCCCACTGGCTTCTTGATATCAAAAACCCAAACCAAAATTACACTGTCGCGCAATATAAAAAAGATGCTATTAAATCCATAAAAGATATTCAAAAACGAGGCAAGCTGCCAATTATGGCTGGCGGAACTGGGCTATATATAAAAGCTGTTGTTGAAAATTTTGACATTCCAAAAATAAAGGCCAATCCCCTCTTACGCCAAAAAATTGAAAAAGAAGCGGAAAAATACGGGCTGGATTATGTTTTTCAAAAATTAATAAAATTAGATCCGGAGGCAGCTTACATTGTAGATTCAAAAAATCCAAGAAGAGTTATAAGGGCTTTAGAAATTACAGTTCTTACGAAAAAACCATTTTCTCAGCAAAGAAAGTCGGGCAAGCCCTTATTTGATGTTTTAGAAATTGGAATGTCTATTGAAAAAGAAAAATTAAAAGAAAGAATAAACTTGAGAGTTGATGAAATGATAAAAAAAGGGCTAGTAAAAGAAGTTGAAAATTTAATAAAAAAATATGGGCTAAAACCGCAGGCCTTTGACGCAATTGGATACAGAGAAATAATTGAATATTTAGGCAATAAAAAAACCTTAGAACAGGCCGTCGAAGAAATGAAAATTAATACATGGCATTATGCCAAACGGCAGATGACATGGTTTAATGCAAGCAAAAAAATAAGCTGGATTAAAACCTGCAAAGAAGCTGAACCCATTATTGACCAATTCTTAAATAAATTATAAACTTATTTTAGAACCTTGAACTATCCACGAGCGTAAGGAGAATGCCGATGTTTTATGCCACGAGAGAAACACGAAGTGAATTGATGTCAAAAATTGTCCAAATGATTACAAGTGCTGGTGTCCGAAACATTGCAGTCAAAGTTGATCTTAAACCTAATGGTTCGGTTTCAATTATTTTGACGGGCAGGACGCATACATACCATTTTAAACAACGGGCGCAAGAAGTGGTACTTTCGTTGCCAGACTTAGAGGGCGTCAATTTTAAACTGGAAAACGACATAAAAGTCGTCTAAACTGGCAAATTCTGGCAACCGCTCAACAAAAAAGCCATGGAAAGATCCACGGCTATTTTTTTATAATTTTATAATAATCTTTTCAGTAATTCTTGAACCTTGTCTGGCTTAGCTGTGCCACGGGTTTTTGCCATTACTTGACCGGCTAAAAATTGCAGAGCATTTTGTTTGCCAGCCTTATAATCTTCTGCTGGTTTTGGATTGTTTTTAATAACTTCTTTTATAATTTTTTCCAGCTCGCTGTCATCAGACATTAGCCTCCAATTATTTTCATCAACAATGTTTGAAGGATCTCCGCCCGTATTAAACATTTCAAGCAAAACCATTTTGGCAACTTTGCTTGAAATTTCATTTTTATAAATCATTTTAATAAACTCTGCAAAATTTTCCGGAGTAATCTTAAAATCTTTTTCAGCAAAAACTTTGTCTCCCCCGCCTTCGCCAAGGCTTCGGCGGGCAAGCAACAATCCCATAATATCCGTTATTAAATAATTAGCAACAAGTTTTGAAGCTTTTTTGTGGGCTCCACCTTTTTCTTCTTCCTCTGTCCATTCTTCAAATTCTGAAACAACTTTTTCAAAATATTCGCTTAAATCTTTATTAGTTACAAAAAACTCAACTGAGGCTTTATCTAAGCCATACTCCTTTTTAAATCTTTCTCTTTTTTGATCTGGTAATTCTGGCATAGTTGATTTTATGTTAATAATATAATCTTTTTTAAAATGCATTGGAGGCAAATCCGGCTCAGGAAAATACCTGTAGTCGTGCGCCTCTTCTTTTTCTCTTTGTGAAAAAGTAATTTCTTTTTTATCGTTCCACCCGCGCGTTTCTTGAATAATTTTCTCGCCGGCTTCCAATAATTCTGCCTGCCTTTTTATTTCAAAGTCAACTGATTTTTCGACAACTTTAAACGAGTTTAAGTTTTTAATTTCAACTTTTGTGCCAAGCTTTTTTGCCTGCCCTGAGCTTCTCAAAGGGCTTAAACTTATATTTACTTCCACCCTCATTTGGCCCTTTTCCATATCGGCATCTGAAACCCCTAAATATTTTAATATCATCTGGAGCTCTTCAGCAAATTCCCTCGCCTGCTTGCCAGAGGCTATATCCGGTTCTGTTACCAGTTCCATTAACGGCACGCCAGCCCTGTTCAAATTTACAAGTGAATAATCTGCATTATCTGGGTGCACTAAACTACCCGTGTCTTCTTCTATGTGTATTCTATTTATTCTAATTTTTCGAATTTCGAATTTCGAATTTCGAATTTCAAGCCAGCCGTTGCTGGCGATTGGCTGGTTATATTGCGAAATTTGGTAACCTTTTGGCAAGTCTGGGTAAAAATAGTTTTTTCTATCAAACTTTGAATCTTCGGCAATTTTACAATTCAAGGCAAGTCCGGTTTTTATAACCTTTTTGATTGCTTCTTCGTTTGCCACGGGCAAAGTTCCGGGCTGCGCAGTGCAAATCGGACAGATGTTATAATTTGGCCGTTTTTCATTTGGATCATTTTTACACGAGCAAAACATTTTGCTCTGCGTCTTTAGCTCCGCATGTATTTCTAACCCTATCGTTGGTTTATACATATTAAATAAATATACTAAAAAACAGCCTGAAAAACAAGCTGTTTTATAGCGAGGTAATAAATTTTTTGGAAAAAATTTGATTGCCGAGAGATTATTTTGTTCGAGCGGCGTAGGGGTTGTAATAAAAATCTTTGTTTTCTAATGAAGCCGCCCAAGAGACTGACATTTCATCCATATCAACTCTGATATATTTTGCCAACAATGGCTGAATTTTATTTAATTCTCTCCAGCACTGCTGGGCAATTCTGCGGTAAGACGCGTGGCCTTTTTTGCCAGACCTTAAAGAAATAAAATGGTGCAGTTCGCGCAAATTCCAGGTTATTAAAACTCTTTTTCTAAAACACATTGGCACCACAT
>JBBTVU010000113.1:0-4041 GCA_038063115.1 Patescibacteria group bacterium
TAGTTTTCAAGAAGACATGAGTTTTTTGAGGTCCAGAATCAGCGAGCTTAAAAATATTTTAGAGCATTATGAACTAATAAAAAATCCGGCAAAGGGAGGGCAAAATATTGTTGGATTGGGCGCTAAAGTCAAAGTAGATATAGGCAAAGAAAAAGATGAATTTATAATTGTGGGAACCTTAGAGGCAAACCCGGCATTGGGTAAAATTAGCAATGAGTCGCCGGTTGGCAGAGCGCTTTTTGGCCATAAAACTGGAGATGAAATTGTTGTTTCTTCTCCTGTAAAGACAACCTATAAGATAAAGAATATAAAATACGAAATTAATTAAAAAATACAAAAATTCGCCACTCAAGGCGATTTTTTGATATAATTAGCGTAGCGATATATAATATATGGCGTAGCGATATATAATATATGGCGTAGCGATATATAATATAAAAAAACTAATATAATAAAATTATGCCAAAATTAATTAGCAAAATTGTAAAAGTTTTAATAACAAGCGATTTCTTTTTTAATTTAGGCTGGGGCCTTTTGTCTCCCATTTTTGCCTTATTTATTTTACAAAAGATAACAATTGATAATCCGGCAAAAGCTGCAGAGGTAGCGGGGTTTGCAGCATTATCTTATTGGATAGCAAAGTCGCTTATTGAAATACCAATAGGCAGGTTTTTAGACAAGCATCCCGGAGAAAAAGACGATTTTTGGTTTATGGTACTGGGTCTTTTTGTTGTAGCCATTGTCCCGGTCGGATATTTATTTTCTACAATCCCATGGCATATTTATTTTTTTCAGGTAGTTCATGCTGTCGGAATGGCAATGGCGCTTCCTTCTTGGCTGGCTATATTCACCCGCCACATAGATAAAGGCAAAGAAGCATTTGAGTGGTCTATGGAAACAACATCTATTGGAGCGGGAGCTGGAATAGCAGGAGGATTGGGAGGCCTCATAGCTTCTTTTTTTGGTTTTCAAATACTTTTTATTTTTGTCAGCGGACTTACAATATTGGCTGCAATTTTGCTTCTGTTGGTCAGAAATAACGTTTCTTTAAGAGGAGACGGCATTATAGTATCACATGAAAAACCAGTAGTAGAACCATAATAATAAGATAAAATGAGAAACCAGGAAATTGCGAAAATATTTTTTAATATGGCATCTCTGCTCGATAAGGGTGAGCGGGATTTTAGAATTATTGCTTATAAAAGGGCGGCTCTGGCCATGGAGTCATTAGAAGAAGATATTGGAGAAATTTATCTTGATAAGGGAATTGCGGGCTTGGAAGAGATTCCGACAATTGGCAAAAATTTGGCTTTGAAAATTGAAGAGCATATTAAGACAGGAAAAATAAAAGAATACGAAAAATTAAAAAAATTTTTACCGGTGGATTTTACAGAAATGACAAAGATAGAAGGAATGGGAGTTCAAAAAGCAAAAACGCTTTATAAAAAGTTAGGCATTAAAACAATTAAGGAGCTGGAAAAAGCTGCCAAAGCTCATAAAGTGGCTCCTTTGTTTGGCTTTGGAGAAAAGACAGAAAAAAATATTCTGCAGGGAATTGAATTTTTGAAAGTTGATAGGGGCAGAGTTTTATTGGGATTTATTATGCCAACGGTGAGACAGATAATTTCAAAATTAGAAAACTTGAAGGAAACAAAGCAAATCAGCGTGGCTGGCTCTGTTAGAAGAATGAAAGAAACCATAGGTGATGTGGATATTTTAATAGCTTCTGGCAATTCGGAAAAAATTAATGATTTTTTTGTATCTTTGCCAAGCATTGAAAAAGTATGGGCAAAAGGGCCGACAAAATCATCGGTTCATTTAAAACAGGGATTTGATATTGATTTGAGAGTTGTGAAAGAAGAAAGTTTTGGTTCAGCTTTGCAATATTTTACCGGTTCAAAAGAGCACAATATTGCAACTCGCAGAATTGCAATTTCAAAAGGGTTAAAACTAAATGAATACGGAGTTTTTTTCAGCAACCCTTCAAATCCTTCAGGGCAAGGAAAAATGATTGCCGGCAAGACAGAAGAAGAAGTCTACAAAGCCATCGGCCTAGAATATATTGAACCAGAAATGCGCGAGGACACCGGAGAAATACAACTGGCTATGGAGGGTAAATTGCCAAAAATAATTGGGTACAAAGATATTAAGGGCGATTTGCATTGTCATTCAAATTGGGACGGCGGAGAAAATTCTATTGAAGATATGGCAAAATTTGCAATAGATTTGGGTTATGAATATATTGGAATTTCTGACCACACAAAATTTTTAAGAATTGAAAACGGCCTAAACGAAAGTCAATTATTAAAACAGCGCGAAAAAATTAAAAGACTTAATTTCAAATTTCAAATTTCAAATTTCAAATTTAAGATATTGCACGGTTGCGAAACAAATATTTTGAATGACGGCTCAGTTGATATTAAAGACGAGATTTTAGAAAAATTAGATTATGTAATAGCTGGCGTCCATTCTTCTTTAAAAATGCCAAAAAAAGAAATGACTGAAAGAATTATTAAAGCAATGAAAAATAAAAACATTGATATTATTTCCCATCCAACGGGCAGAATAATCCAAAAAAGAGACGAATATCAAGTTGATTTGGAAAAAATATTAAAAACAGCAAAAGAAACGGGAACAATTTTAGAAATTAATTCTTGGCCGAAAAGATTAGATTTAAAAGACATTTATATTAAAATGGCAAAAAAAATTGGAGTAAAAATGATAATCAATACGGACTCCCATCAAAAAGACCAAATGAGATTTATAGAATTTGGAATCGCCCAAGCCCGCCGCGGCTGGGCCGAAAAATCAGACATTATAAACACCCTGCCAGTAGAAGAATTATTAAAACATTTTAAATAGAATGCCAGTAGAAAAATCAGCCGGAATTATAGTTTTTTATAAGGAAGATGATGGCGAGATTAAATATTTGCTTTTAAAACATAAGCCGGATTCTTGGGATTTTCCAAAAGGATTGGTTGAAAAGGGGGAAAAGCCAGAAGATGCGGCCGTTAGAGAATGTAAAGAGGAAACTGGTATTGAAATAAAAGAATTAATTTTCGGATTCAAAGAGACAATAAGATTTTTTTTCAAAGTAAAATACGAATATCAGATAAAGCGTGGATTTAAAATAGGTCAGACTGTTTTAAAATTTGTTACTTACTTTTTGGCTATGTCCGAAACAAAAGATGTCAGAATTTCTTTTGAACACGAAGGTTATGAATGGCTGACATTTGATGAAATAATTAATAGACTAAAAAAACGGAAAGAGAGTCAAAGGATTTTAGGTAAAGCGAATAACTTTCTTAAAGAAAAATAATTGTGTCTAGGTTCAGATAGATATCCGCTTTTATTTTTTTACTTCTTCTAAAATCTGTTTAAAAATTTCTGGATATTCATTCGCTAATTCTGATAATACTTTTCTGTCTAATTCTATCTTTTTAGTTTTTAAGCCGTTTATCAACCTGCTGTAAGTAATTCCGTTTTCTCTGGCCAGCGAATTTATCTGCAAACTCCACAAATTTCTAAAGGTTCTTTTTTTAACTTTTCTATCTCTGTATGCGTAAGTCCATGCATGCCTTAACGCGTCTTTTGCTAATTTAAACTTTGATTTTCTTCCAAATTGAAAACCCTTAGCATGTTTTAATAAATGCTTTTTGCGTTTGTGAGATTGTGTACCTCTTTTTACTCTGGACATGTGATTTAAGAACGAAGTGAGTAAATCATCCTGATATTCAAGCTGAGCTGAATAGAAGGATTTCTCTTTCGATTAATTATTATATGCTCAAATACCTCTTAATTCTTTTTGTTTCTGATTTAGCTAATGGAACCCATTTGCGACCCTTTCTTTTCTGTTCTCCAGTCTTTTTAGACCTGTAGTGGTTTTGGCCGGTAAGACGTCTGAGAATCTTTCCATTTTTAGTTATTTTAAACCTTTTTATTAATGCTTTCTTTGTTTTCATCATGTCTTTATTTTTTTGAGATAATCATTGTGAATCCTCTTGGCTCACGCTTTATATCCCTTTCAACTTTAATTGGTAT
>JBBTVU010000114.1:0-2256 GCA_038063115.1 Patescibacteria group bacterium
TTTTTCGAACAAGAGGATGAGAATGGGCCAGAGTTGGAGATAAAAGACAGAGAGTTTGAATTGCATTTTTTAAGAGAATTATTATTTGGGAATTATCCGGAGGATTGGATGGCTAAAGTCACTGATCGGGAATACACTTTAAGCGAATTGTGGGGGCATAATGCACAAGGAGACGGAAATCAGCTAAGAAGCTCAAGCGAAGAAGGATGGTTAGGAGCAGAGAGGTCGGCAGGTCAAATGCAGGTTGAAGAGTCAGAAAAATATCTTATCGAGTTTGCTGCGAAATATTATCAAACAGGAATGAGCGGGTTAGGTGTTTTTTTCAGGGATAGGGGTATAGGTTCTAAAGAAATTGCAAAAGTTGCGGAGGAGATAGATCTAAATGGGATGTTAGCATAGGTGACTTAGGTAACCATATTTATGCGTACAATTGCCGACTTTCATATACATTCAAAATACTCCAGAGCCACTTCGCCCTCAATTGATTTAGAAAGTTTGGATAGGTGGGCAATAACAAAGGGCGTAAAGGTTTTAGGCACAGGAGATTTTACACACCCCGAATGGCTTAAAAATTTAAAAGATAAGTTGGAGCCGGCAGAGCCCGGCCTTTTTAATCTTAAAAATATTAATTCTGCTACCCGCTTTCTTTTGACTGCCGAGATAAGCTGTATATATACAAAAGGAGGGAAAATTAGAAAAATTCATATTGTGGTTTTTGCTCCATCTTTTGGGGCGGTAGATAAAATTAATGCAAAATTAAACCAAATTGGAAATTTGCGCGCAGATGGAAGGCCAATTTTAGGTTTGGACGCAAAAGAATTGGCAAAAATTGTTTTAGATGCGGATGAAAATTGCATGGTTGTGCCTGCCCATTTAATGACTCCTTGGTTTTCTGTTTTTGGTTCAAGATCAGGCTTTGATTCAATAGAGGAATGTTTTGAAGATTATACAAAATATATTTATGCTGGAGAAACTGGATTGTCTGCGAACCCTAAAATGCTTTGGCGGATGTCAGATGGCAGGAGAATTACTTTAATCTCAAACAGCGATGCTCATTCGGCGCAAAAAATTGGCAGAGAGGCAAATATTTTTGATACAGATGTAAATTATTTTTCAATAATTGAAGCGATAAAAGAAAAGGATAAAAGCAAATTTTTATATACCATTGAATTCTTTCCAGAAGAAGGAAAATATCATTATGACGGCCATAAAGACTGCAATCTGAGATTATCTCCAAAAGAATCTAAAAAGTATAATAATATTTGTCCCATATGCGCAAAGCACTTGGTAATAGGGGTTTTAAATAGAGTAGAAAAGCTGGCAGACCGTCCAGAAAATTTTATGCCAGAAAGTGCCATACCCTTTAAAAGTCTAATTCCATTGCAAGAAATAATAGCCGAGTCTTTGGGCGTTACTGTTGCATCAAAACAAGTTGATAAATTTTATAATAAATTAACAGAAAATTTAGGAAATGAGTTCGGAATATTATTAGAGGTTGAAAGAATAGATTTAGAAAAATACAGTTTACCAGAAATTGCAGAGGGTATTATAAGGGTTAGAAATGGAAAAGTTGAAATTGAGCCCGGATATGATGGAGTTTATGGAAAAATAAAAATATTTTCTCGTTCCCCATTAAATCAAAAAAGTTTATTTTAGTTTTACTTGACTTCGTTTTTAGCTGGAGTAAAATTATTTAACGGTAATTTTTTGCTCTAACTATGAACTTTGACAAGGAGGTGCGTCGCCATGTTTGGAAATGTTCATCCAGTGCAGAACGAAATATCAGAAGATCAGTTTTTGCAAATCGTAGACGGAAAGGTAGACAGGTTGACTTACCAAGAAATTCAGGCTTTGAGATGGTATTCTGGATGCCAAAAATACGATAAAGCCTGTGTCTCAGAATTAATAATGCCAGATAGAATAGCCGTGTTAGCGCGGCGAAAGATAAGAGAGCCATGTTTGGCTCCCTGCGCAGTTCCGCCCTTGTAGGACGGACTTTTTTTATATATACTTATTTAATAAAGTAGGTTGTTAATGCACTATTGACATTTGTTTTAAAGATAATAAGATTAAAATTACCCAAAGGCCAAAGGGGTAAAAAGATGGACTCAAAAACTTTTTACATAACAAAAGAGAAGTTGCAAGAGTTAAAAAAAGAATACGAGAAGCTAGTTATTTTTGAGCGTAGTAAAACCGTTGACGAAGAGGCTCCCAAAATTTTTGAATCGGAAGATATAAATCCAGAATTTATTAGTT
>JBBTVU010000115.1:0-1146 GCA_038063115.1 Patescibacteria group bacterium
TATTGGAAAACAATCAAAATTGCCGGCAAGGAATGGAAAAGAATAAACCAAAGAGAAACAAAAGAAGAAATAAGGAAAATTTATCGATCTAAATTAGTCAAAAAGAAAGAGAATAAAGACGGATCTATAACATTTATATTAACAGATAAAGGAAAATTGAAAGCGTTAACTTACAAGTTTGAAGAGATGCGAATTGATAAAAAAGATTGGGATGGCAAATGGCGCTTGGTATTTTTTGATGTGCCCGAGAAAATTAGGCGGGGGAGAGACGCCTTAAGGGACAAAATTAAAGAATTGGGTTTTCGCGAAATTCAAAAAAGCGTTTTTATTTTTCCCTACGATTGCAAAAACGAAATAGATTTTATAATAGAATTTTTTGGAATGCGAAAGCATGTCCGTTTCGCGATTTTAGAAGAAGTAGATAACGAAAAGCATTTAAAAGAATTATTTGGGATTGAAGTTTGAAGTATAAAATATTTTTATTTTAAGATTATATAAATTTAAGATTATACAAAAAAACTACGATCGTGGATTTTTTGTAGTAGCTAAAACTATTATTAGTAGAAGTTTAGTAGAAGTTTTACAAGTATTGCAGAAGCCTTGACTGGGAGTTTTAAAGAGTTAAAATTAAGGTAGCTCTGGTACAAATAATTTCTATACGAACTTTTTTATAGGGAATCCAAATTCGTAAAGGCCGTGGTCTTTGCGTGAGGATACCCACCTTAAATTTTTTAGGAATCTATTACGCCAGGGCGTTAAAGAACCCCGTTTTTTGCGGGATTTTTTAATGTATAAATTTTTGTGATATAATAAATTTATAATCTTGCGTAACTCCCGGTGTTACGCAGTTAGAATTATGCCAATAAGAAAAATAAAATTTTTTTCAGGAGGACTTTTCCATATTTATAATCGCGGCAATGCAAAACAAAATATTTTTCATAATGATAGGGACAGATATAGATTTTTGCAGGCAATATACCTATCGAACAATAGCGATTGTTCTATCAGATTAGCCGATTTTGAAAGGAACAAAGTGGGCTATACGCTCGATAATATAAGAAATATTTTTGAAGGTAAAAAAATTATTTACGATCCATTAGTTAAAATAAACGCGGACGTTTTAATGCCCAATCATTTTCATTTTTT
>JBBTVU010000115.1:1156-5906 GCA_038063115.1 Patescibacteria group bacterium
ATCGAGTAACTACAAGAGCACGGGGTAAGCCGTTTTATGCAAAGATTTGGGAATAGTTACAGCAGATATTTCAACATAAAGTACAAGCGGCCAGGCAGTTTATTCCAGGGCCGTTTTAAGGCGATTCATATAGAAGATGACAATCAGCTTAAATATTTGTTAGCCTATATTAACGTCATAAATCCAGCACAATTAATAGAGCCAGACATTAAGGAAAAAGGTATTAAAAATTTACAAAAAATATTAGAATGGATAAATAAATATCCGTGGAGTACTCATTTCGAATACATGGATTTGCGAAAGTCTCCTATTATTGAAAAGGGACTTTTGGGAGAAGTTTTTCCGACTAAAGAAATTTATTATAAGTTTATTGAAGAAATTTTACACGGTAAAAAAAATATTTGGAATCCAATAGAGGGGTTAAGCATTGATTAATCATTATTCTGCGTAACTCCCGGTGTTACGCAAATACGGGGAATTTTAATTTTTTATGGTATAATAAAAAATAAAATAAGACAAATTAAATAAAAATAATTTTTAAATTTATGTCAAGTTTTTTAATTGGAATTATATTGGGCGTTATGATATCAATTGTTTTAATTATTTTGGCGTGTATGCAGATGTGGCCAAAATGGAAAAAATGGGGTTTTATCCGGGCCATAAACGTTCAGGAAAGGGAAAAATTAAAAAGCTACCAGTCATATTTTTATAAAAATATATTCAAATATTCGTGGATCGGTATTATTATTTATCCGGCAAGCCAGATTGCAGCTGATTTTTTCGGTGAAGACGTTGTTTTGGGGACAGCTTTAGGATTTTTAATTTTCTTCTTGCCCGGCTACATTTTAGCTTGTTTTATTTTAGATTATTTGGAGAGGAAAAGTTTTATAAAATTTTAATGGCGAAGGTACAAGTAATTGAGATAACAGATAAAAAATATCCTAAGCTTTTAAAAAAAATTGGGAGTGTAGCTCCCAAAAAATTGTATTATAAAGGCAATTGGGATGAAAGTATTTTTGAAAATTGTTTAGCGGTGGTTGGCTCGCGGCGTTTAACAAGTTATGGTAGAAGAGCAACAGAACAGCTTGTAATAGAAATTACGGCCGCGGGCATTGCAATTGTTTCTGGTTTTATGTATGGAGGAGACGAAGCCGCTCATTCTGCGGCTGTAAAAGCCGGAGGCAAAACTATTGCTGTAATGCCTTGCGGAATAAACATAATCCACCCGGGATATCAGGTAAAACTTTACAATGAAATTTTAGAAAACAACGGCTTGATTATTTCAGAATATGAAGGAAATTTTTTACCGCAAAATTGGTCATATGTTCAAAGAGACAGAATTGTGGCTGGTTTATCAAAAGCGGTTTTGGTTACAGAAGCCAGTTTAAACAGCGGGTCGCTTTTAACTGCCGGATATGCAAAAAAGTTTGGCAGAAAAGTTTTTGCATTGCCTGGACAAATTACCAGCGATGTTGCAAAAGGAACAATAAAATTAATTAAGGAGGGAGCTGAAGCCGTGGCAGAAGCAAACGATATTTTAAGTTTTTATAAAGTTCTGGTCAGTCAGCAAGTTAAGGGATGTCCGACATCCCGCGGGATGTCGGACATCCCAAAAACTGCTACGCTCGAAGAAAAAATAATTTCATATTTAAAAAACGAATCAATGGAAGCTGATTCTTTGGCAAGAGTATTAAATGTGCCTGCTGCAAAAATTGGAACAACCCTTTCTTTAATGCAGTTGAAAGGTTTTATCAGTCAGGAATCTGGAAGATATTATGTAAACTAAATGCGCGGAAATCAAAAATATTTTTTCGTGCGCCACATCCACGGCCTACCCGAGCGAAAAAATATTTTTATTTCCGCGCTATAAGATTATGCTTATAAAAGTTCAATCGGTGGCAAATTTGGGTTTAGAAACAATAAAAGTTGACGTTGAGGTAAATTTGGCAAGCAGGGGATTGCCCGGGTTTGAAATTGTGGGCTTAGCCGACAAAGCGGTGGCAGAAAGTAAAGAAAGAGTTAGAACGGCAATTTCAAGCTGTGGCATTGATTTTCCTGCTAAAAAAATAACAGTAAATTTGGCTCCGGCCGATGTTCCAAAGGAAGGCTCGCTTTATGACTTGCCAATTGCCGTTGGAATTTTAAGCAGTATTTTAGAATTTTTTGTTCCGGAAAAATCATTATTTTTGGGAGAATTATCTTTTGATGGCGGGTTGCGCCACACAAAAGGCGCTTTTTTAATGGCGCTTTTTGCAAAAGAATTCGGATTCGAAAATTTATTTGTGCCGAAAGACTCAGCTAACGAGGCGGCCGCCATTAAAGGTTTGAAGGTTTTTCCTGTTGAGAACCTGACTCAGCTTTCAAATCATTTATTGAAAAGGAAAAATATTGAGTCGGTAAAGTATAAAGAAGTTTTAGAAAATATACAGTTGCCCGCTGAATTTGATATGAAAGAGGTTCTGGGCCAAGAGCAGGCAAAAAGGGCAATAGAAATTGCGGCGGCGGGAGGACACAATATTATTATGGTGGGTAGCCCCGGGTCGGGAAAAACTAAGTTGGCCCGCGCTTTACCGGGAATTTTGCCTCCATTAAATGAAGCCGAAAGTTTGGAGGTTACGAAGATATATTCTGCGTCCGGAGGCATTCCGCCCGGAGGCTCTTTGGTAACTCAAAGGCAATTTAGGGCGCCCCACCACACAGCTTCTTTGGCAGGCTTAATTGGTGGCGGTTCAAAACCCCAGCCCGGCGAAATAAGTTTGGCGCACCGGGGTGTTTTATTTTTAGATGAATTTAACGAATTTCCTAGATCGATTATGGAGGCAATGCGTCAGCCGTTAGAAGATGGTCATTTGACAATTTCAAGAAGCAAGCAAAGAGTCATGTATCCTGCAGATTTTATGCTGGTGGCTTCAGCAAACCCATGTCCTTGCGGATATTTAAACCATCCTAAAAAAAATTGCATTTGCAACCAAAATCAAATAAATAAATACCAGAAAAGAGTTTCAGGCCCCATTTTAGACAGAATTGATTTGCATATTGCAATTATGCCAGTTGACACAACAGAATTTTCAGACAACCAAAAAAATTCAGAATTTTTAGAAAGCTCTAAAGCAATAAAACAAAGAGTTATTCTGGCGCGGGAAAAACAAGCAAAACGGTTTGAGAATGAGATTATCCATTCAAACAGCCAGATGAAAAATAACCACATTAAAAAATATTGCAAATTAGCAAAAGATGTTGAGGTAATTTTAAGGCAGGCAAGCTTAAAATTCCAGCTTTCGGCAAGGTCGTATATGAAAATGATAAAAGTTGCCCGTACAATTGCTGATTTAGACAATGCAGACCTGCCTGCGGAGGCAGGAGAAATAACTGTTTCTCACATGGCCGAAGCTTTACAGTACAGGCCAAAAACTTACGAATCAGTATAAATTCGCTCAGCAATTATTTTTTATCCGGCTATCAGGCACTTCGTGTCCTGAGGCCTTCAAAAAATTTATTGCCTCGCTTTTATGTCTCAACATAATGAGGTTGGAAAAATAGGGGAGGAACTTGCCAAAAAATTTTTGGGAAAGCAGGGTTATAAAATAATAGGCCAGAATTATAAAACAAAATACGCTGAAATTGATTTGGTTGCAGAAAAGCCTGCCCTGAGCCGCGCCGAAGGGAAAGTACTGGTTTTTGTTGAAGTGCGTACAAAAATTGGGGAAAATTTCGGCACTCCCGAAGATACTATAAATAAAGGCAAGTTAAAAAAGGTTTTATGGAACGTAAAATCTTATTTAGCTTTCAAAAATTGGCAGGGCCCTTGTCGCATAGACGCAATATGCATTGTTTTAAAACCCGATTTTTCTGTTCAGCGCCTGACTCACCACGAAAATATTGTAAATTAAAAGTCTGCCCCGTGATAAACACGGGGCACCGGGTGTTAATCACCCGGTGAGTTATTCACAGTGTTGACACTGTTTTTTTATGTTAAAATAAAGAAATAGTTGCACTATGTTGCGAGTAATTTTTGTGTAATGAAAAAAAAGAAAAAAATTAAAGTAAAAAAGCGAAAAGTTTTGAAAAAAACTCGGATTTTGCATGCAAAGAAAAAAATAAGAAAGCTAAAAACCAGAAGAGCTGTAAGGCAGGAGGAACAGCCTTTTACAATGTTTGATTCTAATAAAGGAGAAATTGGTAATTTGTTTTCTGCGGGCTTTGATGGTGGAAGCGTTAGTCCTGAGCTGGGCCGAAGGGAAAACATAGTTACCTTTGCAGATTTTAAAAAAGAAAATTCGGAAAAATTAGAAAATTCTTTAAAAGAATTTGGTTTTAAGTTTTGCGAGGAAAATAGGGCGGTGTCGGAGACCGCCCAAATTGAAATTTTGGAAACTCCGAAAAAAGAAAAAGGGTTTCTCGGAAAGATGAGGAATTTTGCGAAAAAATTTGTTCCTAAAAATATGTTCAGCTCAATTTTGACGGGGCTAGTTTTTGCCGGATTATTTTCAACCGTATTTTATGTTTTAGCTTTGCCCTACGCACCGGGAGAGACAACAAACCCAACTTGCGCGCCCGGATCTACTGACTGTACTGTAACAGCTGCTGTTCCGTATACCGGCGCCACGGCAGCAGTTGATATAGGAGCGAAAAATTTTACAACAACCGGAGTCGGAAGCTTTGGCTCATTAACCTTAACAACAACCTCTTTAACAGTGGGCAACGGAGGAACCGGACTAAGCGCAATAGCAGTTGGCTCTATACTTGGAGC
>JBBTVU010000116.1:0-2455 GCA_038063115.1 Patescibacteria group bacterium
AAAAGCGTTAAGCATATGGCCGAATTTTTCTTTTATTTCTTCTTTTTTATATCCCATAATTTCAAAAACTTTTTCGAGGGCTTCGGGGGTGTGATTTCTGATGCTTCCTCCGCCGGCTTCAACTCCGTTTAAAACAATATCATATTGCGCCGTTAAAATATTTTCTATATTTTTTTTATTTAACAAATCATCCATAAACTCGGGCTTTGGGGCTGAAAAAGGATTATGGGTAAAGGTCCATCCCCTCGCTTGTTTTTCGAAAAATGGAAAATCAATTACCCAACAAAAACCTAATAAATCTTTGTCGTTTTTATCTTTTCTTATGTCAGGCTTGTCGGAATTATATTTTTTCATAGCCTCCTTATAAGTCATGCGAGGAAAAGGAATTTCCTGAATTTTTTTATGAGGAAATAAATTTTTTACCAATGCAATAAGCATTCTTTCTATTAAATTCATAACATCCTCCTGCTCAACAAAACTCATTTCCAAATCCATTTGGGTGTGTTCAAACTGCCTGTTTCCTCTTAAATCTTCATCGCGTAAACAGCGAGCAATTTGAAAATATTTTTCGAAACCGGCAACCTGCAAAAGCTGTTTATATTGCTGGGGCGATTGCGGAAGAGCATAAAATTTTCCCGGCTCAAGCCGTGAAGGCACAATAAAATCGCGGGATCCCTCGGGCGTTGATTTTGTCAGCATCGGAGTTTCAATTTCAATAAAATCCTCTTTGTCTAAAAAGTCCCTTATAAATTTTATTACTTTATGTCGCACAATAAGATTATTTTTTAGCCTTTCCCGTCTCAAGTCCAAGTATCTATATTTCATTCTTACTTTTTCATTGATATCCATTCCGTCGCCTTCAATTGAAAAAGGCAAAGTTTCTGCCTTTGACAGAACCTTTAAGGCTTCTGCGGACATCTCAACCTGCCCAGTTTCAATTTTTGGATTTATCATTTTTTCCGGCCTTTTTACAATTTGTCCTGTAATTTCTACAACCCACTCCGGCCTTAACTGCTCGGCCAAATCATAAACTTCTTTATTTGAAGGCGCAAAAACAACCTGTAAAACTCCGCTGATATCGCGCAAGTCAATAAACAAAATTTTTCCGTGAGCTCGCCTTACATCAACCCAGCCCTGAACTTTGACCTTTTCTCCAATATATTTTGCTGTTTGATTAACTAAAAATCTTGGCATGTGAATTTTTATTATTTTATAAATTTAAAAAGCCTTAAAAGTTTTTAAAATTTCAAGAGCCTCTTTATAACCAACTGCATCTGTAAAGCCGTACCAGCGTGGCGGAGTTGCAAAAATATATTTTTCGTTCTCGCCAATTTTTTCAGGACCAATGGGAGCCGCGCTTATAGTAATAGTAGGGTTGGAACCGCTCACTAATTGCCAAACATCAGGAATAAAAACCATTATTGGAATATCCTGATACTGCTGTTTTTCTGTTGTCTGCGGATTTTTGAAAATAAGCTCAACACCCTTATAATCGCCCACTTTTTCTCCGTCAATTTTTTGCCCCTGCCAAGTTGATTTCTCAACATAAAATCCTTTCCATGAATTTGGAAACTTCATGCTAAATCCATATGTTTTGTTTTCGTAACCTGCTAAACACGGGCCGTCATAAGCATATCCTGCTTTGCTTTGCAAAGCTAAACACTTGTTTGGATAATTTTTTCCATTTGTACCACAAACTTGCATTCCGTCTGCCAGACAAGAAGGAGTAATATTAAATATTCTTGCAAGAGTTGGATGGGCAAAAAAATAGTCTGAAGTAAAATTTGTTTTAAAATAATATTCAGCCCCAAAATATCCGCCAACGAAAATTATTATCAAAACAAGAATTATTGATAAAACTAAAAATAGTTTATTCATAATAATATTTTATTTAATTTTTAGCGTAGCGATATAATAATTTTAATAAACCTGCGGCTGCCTACTTTTATAACCATTTCATTTTCTAAACTTATTTCTTTTTTCCAGTCTGTGATTTTTTCTTTGTTAATTTCTACCGCATTTTGTTCCACCAACCTTTTTGCTTCGCTTTTTGACGGCGTTAATTTTGCGTCAAACAACAAATCTAAAATCGGATATATTTTTTTAGCTGTTTCAAAAACCGGCATATCACTTGGCATTTCTTTGTTACGGAAAATTTTATTAAATTCCTCTTCTGCCTTTTCCGCCTCTTTTTCTCCGTGATACATTCTCACAATTTCCTTTGCTAATTTTGATTTTATATTTCTTGGATTTTCACCAACCGCTAACAATTTTTCGTATTCTGAAGTTTTTTGCAAATCAACCCGGGTTGCAAAAGTAAAATACTTTATAATAAACTCATCCTTAAGCGACATTATTTTTCCAAACATTTCATCGGCCGAATCAAATAAATTTACCGTGTTTCCCCAAGAAGAACTCATTTTTCTTCCATCTAAACCTTCAATTAAAAGGTTTG
>JBBTVU010000117.1:0-1227 GCA_038063115.1 Patescibacteria group bacterium
AAATTATGTGCTGGACATTAAAAGCATGAACAGCATGATTTTTAGAAATTTAAGCCAGCCAAAAGAAGAAAACGTTTATCAGATACAGCTTTATCTGCATTTTTTTAAAATTAAAAAAGGTATTCTGCTTTACATAGATAAAGACCAGCAGGAAATTAAAGAATTTTTTGTAGAATACGACGAGGTACTTTGTAAATCTTTGTTAGATAAATTTTACGCGTTAAAATCAGAAATAGAGGCAAATAAAATTCCAGCTCGATTAGCCGAATATCCACGAAATTGGCAATGCAGTTATTGCCAATTTAAAGACATTTGCAAAATAGCCAACGGCGAAGAAATTGGCTGGGAAGATTTTAAGAAAAAAATCGAAACTTTTGAAAAAAACGAAGCATAAAAAAACAGGGCATCTGCCCTGTTTTTTTATTAGAGTTATTACTGGATTATTTGTTCTGAGACCAGTATATCATCTTTGGTTGAGACATATAATTTTTTATCTTGCTGGTTAAAATATATTTTGACCGGCTTTATATCTGGAAGTTCCACCATATTTATTTCATTTCTATTGTCTACTTCGGAAATTTTTATTTTGTCAGCTAATATAAATATTACATAATCGCTATTGAGCCAGAGGCACTCGCCAATTTTTTCTGAAAACCTGTTTAAAAATATTTTTTCTGAATCTGGAAAATTTAAATATGCAAATAATATTTCATAGTCATTGCTCAAAAGTATTTTTGAGTGGTCCGGAGAAATTTTAATGCTTTTAACTGGCGAATAGAACGAGTCAAAAATTTTCATTTTCTCTTTTCCGGAAAAATCGGATTTATAAAGCAGATTGTCTTTTGAAACCCAGTAAATATTGTTTTGGTCAGCATCAAAAGCAATAACATTTTTAATTATCAAAACAAGCTTGCCCGTGCTGTTGTCATAAAGATTGCCATTTTTTAAAATAAACTGTTCTTTTTTTACAAAAGGGGATTGGGTTTTGTCTGTTGAGGCTCTAAAAGCAATATCTTTTTTAATCAATAAAATATGCTCTAACTTTGTTGCTTCTTTTTCTTTGACTGCCAGAGTTTTTTGATAATTAAAGTAGCCGTCTTTTTTAATTAAGACAGAGTGATTTTTAGGAAGCAGATTTTGTGTAAAAACAGAGTTTGTTATAAGGCTGGTTTTACCGATATTTTTTGAATCAATACCTGATAGGAATTTGCGTAATTTTAAATGCAT
>JBBTVU010000118.1:0-646 GCA_038063115.1 Patescibacteria group bacterium
TAAGCCGTCTAAATATGGAGTAATATTTATGTTTCTTGATTGAATAACAATTTGGCAGAAAAAATCTAGAGAATTTAGAAAATTTTGAAAAGCATAAACAATGGCAGTTTGCTCCTCCTCAGATTTTAAGGCAAAATTTAAAGAAGAGACCATTAAAACGCCTCTAATAGAGCTGTTTTTTAAAAGCAAAACTCCCTCTCTAATATCTTTTATTTCTAAAAATGCTTGTGTTGCAGTCTCTGCCATAATTGTGAATTTTTAATTTGAAATTTGAAATTTTAAAACACTAAATTCAATTTTTCGTTGAGTGGGCAATTTTACTAAATATTAATGTTAATTCTTTTGTCTCTTGCCAAAGTTCACGAGCTTTTTGTCTTTGTTTTTCTTCGTCAACTGATTTTCCTATTAATTCTAGCCAATAAAGTGTTTCTTTAGCCTCTTTTTTACAGATAAATATCTTATTTTGAAAATCCTTTTTACTTGAACCGCCATTGGCTTCTCGGTAATTTGCTCCAATACTTGTCCCTGATCTTATCAACTGATTAATCAGCGGAAGAGTTATAACATTTTTTTGCCAAGCTTTACAAAAAGTTATTAATTCGCCTGAAAATTGTACTGTTCTATCCTCTAAATTATATTCTCGTTT
>JBBTVU010000118.1:656-1841 GCA_038063115.1 Patescibacteria group bacterium
ATGGCATTTACTATTTTCAAATTGATTTCAAATTTCAAATTGTAAATTTCAAATTCATTTCGTTCGCAATTCCACATCTGTGCGTGTTTTTTTTAGCCTGCTTGTTTGAGCTTTCAAAACCGGGCCCTCATCTATTTTTCTTATTTGCGCTCTTTTTATTGTTTTAAAAGGATAAGGAGATTCTTTCTTTTTCCAAGTATAATCTTTGGTTCCCGTAGCAAAACCAATTGAGTTTAAAATAATATTTATTATAGGCATTCCGTTTACGCTGACAAATGCCAAAACCACGGCAACCAATCCAATTGCAAGCGACGCCAACATAAAAAGAAAAAACGGGAGAATAAAATATAATATAAAACAAACAACACCGGCTCCCACCAAATAAAAAAATTGCCTGAAAGAAATAAAGAAAGCGATTTTTCCTTCTACTTCAATAAATTGCGGTATTGGATATTGCTCCATAGAGATAATTTTTAATTTGAAATTTGAAATTTGAATTCAATATTCAAAAAATAAATTTAAAAATTTGCAAACTTGAATAATTTAAAATTGATTTCAAATTTCAAATTGTAAATTTCAAATTCATTCTGTTATTATACCACGCATAAAAAAGAGCAATCAACAAGGAGATATCAACATCTTGACAAGGCTATTTGAATATGCTATAATCAAAAGGTAGGCTTGAGAGTGTTTCTCTTGCCCTAAATGTGACCTTTGACATCCGCTATTTAGGCGGGTCATACCAAACCGAAGGAGAGTTGAGATGGAAACGTTTCTGGACCCCAAATTCTGGCTGTTTTCGCTAGTCGTGTTCCCCTTTGTTGCGCTGGCGGTTTACTACGGTATTTACGCCTTGGCCAAAAACAACATCCTGTTGACTGAAGTTGGGCAAGGGTGGTGCAAAATCATTTTGCATCAAGGTAAGTTCTGCAAGATTGTTGGACCTGGCTGGCATTGGATGGGTTTGCCAGGCGTTAACACTCTTTACAAACGCAAGATGATGTTTCTAAAGAGTGTGACTGGTCCTGACGGCAAGCCTCAAGCCGAGCCTCACGAAGACAAAGATGTCAGCAGTTTCAAGACCACCGACTATGCATACGCTTTTCCTTTTAAGGACGAGGAGGATAGCCATGGTCTGCCCTTGTCTGGATTTTTGGCGATTATTGCTGTTCTTGAGGACTATCG
>JBBTVU010000119.1:0-4822 GCA_038063115.1 Patescibacteria group bacterium
ATTTTCTATATAAAACTACTGACATGTTTTTTATATTATTTTTTGAAGACTATAAATTTATATCCGCAGAAATTCCAAACAGCAGCTATTATTGCCGCAAAAATTACGCTAAATTCTGTCCAAAGATGAAACGACAAGCCAAATTGAACGCCCATTATTTTTGTAAAGTAAAAAAATGATCCGGTATCTAAAACCAATCCAACTAACGTAATAATAATAAATTGTAAAATCTCTTTTGACAAGGACTCTTTTTCAAATTTTTCAAACGCCCAATGCTTGTTGCCCCAATATTTTAAAGAAGTAGAAAGCAAAAAAGAAATTCCTTTAAACACCATTAAAACTGAAGCTGTTGATGAAAATAATATTACCAGCCCTTCAAAAATTTTTAAATCGACTACGGTTGCAAAAGCCCCTATTAATATATGTTTTGCGGCTTGAAAGACAAGCAATCGCTTTTTACCGATTACAAATGCCACCCAAAGGCAAGCTAAGGCAATTATCGGCAAAACCCACGAGAGCAGCCAACGCCAAAGCCCAAAATTTATGCCAAAACTTTCTAAAATATCAAAAGCAATCCAATTTACCATCCACCCGCAGATTAAAGCAAAAACAATATCTATAACTTTCATTGATTTAACTTATCACACTTTAAACTTTTTTCAAAATCTGATAAAATCATCTAACATGGCTAATACAAAAAAAATATGTTTTATTGCTCTATTGTTTTTACTATTGCTTTTTGGCAACAGTAATTTTGCTCAGGCGCGGAATATAAACGAAATAACGGACTGGTACATAGATAATTTTGAAAGCAATATTGCGGTAAATAAAGATTCTTCGCTTTTAATTACCGAAAACATTACAGCTGACTGCGGAAACCTGCCCGACAAACATGGAATTTTTAGAGTTTTGCCAACAGTCATTAAAACCGACAAAGGAGTTTTTAAAACGCCCGTTGAATTGGTAAGCATTACTGATTTCAATGGAAAACCGCATAACTACCAAACTATAAAAGATAACGGCCGAGGGACTGTTACGTGGAAAATTGGCGACCCAGATATTACCGTGCAAGGAAAAAACTATTACAGAATAATTTATAAAGTAAAAAACGCCATACGTACCGCAAACCCAAGTTTTGACGAGCTGTATTGGAACCTGTCAGGAAATTTCTGGGACATAGAAATTGACAAGTTTTCAGCTTTAGTTGTCTTCCCATCGGAGATTACAAAAAAAAATACGGAAATTTATTATTACACCGGATACTACGGATCTAAAAATACAGAGCTTGCGGTTTACAGCTGGACAAACTCTAATGCAATTAGCCTTGTATCAACCAGAACAATACAAACCGGCGAAGGCATAACGATTTCTGTCACTTTTCCAAAAAATATTGTTACTCCCTACCAGATGACTTTCTTTGAAAAATACGCAGAGAGACTTGAATATTTGTTTTTTTTGATACCTTTGATAATTTTTATTTTTTGTTTTACCGCTTGGGAAAAGTTTGGCAAAGACCCAAAAATGAAAAACCCTATACCTCCAGAATTTGGAATTCCTGAAAACATAACGCCAATACAAATGGGCATGGTTTTGCATAATGGAGTCTGGCGAAACAATTTTGTAACGGCTGCAATAATTAATTTAGCTGTAAAAAAATATATAAAAATAGAAGAAATAATAGAGCAAAATTTTTTAGGATTTGAATTTAAAGACTACAAATTGACAAAAACAGAAAACTATGGAAACACAGACCGATTGACAAAAACAGAAAAAAAATTAATAGAAAATATTTTTAAAGACGGCAGTCTCGTTCAAACTATCACAATAAACGGCAAAGAACCCGTTGTTAAACACGGAAGAGATAATATAAAAATTTCTGATCTTAAAAATGAGTTTGCTTATAGTATTCCTAGTATAAAAAAATCTGCATTTGATGATGTTGTGGAAAACGGGTGGCTTGTCAAAAAATCCTCTTACTTGTCTGTCTATTTTTTTGCGGCAGCCGCTTTATGCCTTTTTATTGGTGTTTGGGCTCCGCTAATCCTCGCCGAAATCTTCTACGGGTATAGCTATAAATTACTTTTCAGTTTCGCGCTTTCTTTTTTAATTTTTATCTTCTTTGGAATAATAATGCCAAAAAGAACGCTAAAAGGAGTTGACCTGCTTTTTAAAATAAAGGGTTTTGAATTATATATGAAGCAGGCGGAAAATTACCGCCAGCAATTTTATGAGAAAGAAAATATCTTTGATAAATTTTTGCCTTATGCTATGATCTTTGGTATCACTGGTTTATGGATCAAAAAAGTGCAAGATACATATGGTAAAGATTATTTCACAAATTATCATCCTAGTTGGCTTGTAGGAACAAGTATGACAAGCTTTAATATAGACGGTTTTACAAGTAAATTAAACTCAATTACATCTAGCATTTCTTCAAGCACCTCCAGCTCTTCGGGATCAAGGGGAGGGGGAGGGTCTGGTGGTGGCGGTGGTGGAGGAGGCGGCGGAGGGTGGTAAATTCTCTTATATCGCTACGTTAAAAATGAAAAAATTAATAATCAATCTACAACTTTTTTTAGAAAAAATAGACAGCTACAGAGATAAAATTCTTTTTGTTTTTATTAAGCCCTATTGGCCGCGAAAAATAATACCAAACCACATAACCTCGATAAGAATTTTCATTGGCGTTTTGTTATTTGTTTTATTGTTCTTTTTTTCTGTTGAAAACAAAACTTTGATAATGTCACTTTTTATCATTGGCGCTCTTACCGATTTTATTGACGGACCCGTCGCCCGGGGAACAAATAAAGTAACCGAATTGGGCGCCATGTTGGACTCTACCGCCGACAGAATTTTAATAGTTCCAATTGCTTTTTATAGCTTGTTTAATTTTCATAAATGGCTGCTTTTAGCGCTAATTTTGGCAGAAATTGTTAATGCTATATTTTCTATTTGGTACAAGTCAAAAGAGATATATCTTGAATCTAATATTTTTGGTAAAGTAAAAATGACCTTAATGTCAATTGTGTTTATTGCAATCTTGATTGTCTGGCCACATTTACCCCCGCAATTATTCGCATATTTACTCTGGTTGACAATCCCCCTTTCACTTTTAAGCATATTTTCAAAAATAATGGAGCTCCGCCCAAAACAAATAATAAAATAAAACCATGAAAATTTTTAATACGCTTTCTGGAAAAAAAGACGTTCTAAAACCCATGCGCGGCAAAAAAATAAACATTTTTGTCTGCGGGCCAACTGTTTATGATTATTCTCATATTGGGCATGCAAGAACCTATGTTGCCTTTGATTCCTTTGTAAAATACTTAAAAGAAAAGGGCTATAAAGTTTTTTATTTACAAAATATTACAGATTTAGATGATAAAATAATTGCCCGCGCCAGAGAAAAGGGAGTGCCGCCAAAAGACTTAGCAGGAGCTTTTGCAAAAGAATATTTAAAAAATATGAAAGATTTGGGCGTTGACAGCGTTACAAAGTATGCCAAAGCCACAAGTTATATAAAAGAAATAATCAGCCAAGTAAAGCGCCTTCGAGAAAAAGGTTATGCTTACAAAATAGAGAGCGACGGAATTTATTATGATATTGCCAAATTTAAAAACTACGGCAAATTAGCCGGCAGAACTGCTTTACAAGCAGAAGATGCAGTAACCCGCATTGATTACAGTAGTAAAAAAAGAAGCAGGGGCGATTTTTGCTTATGGAAATTTAAACAGGAAGATTTTGAACCCAGCTGGCCTGCGCCCTTTGGTCAGGGCAGGCCGGGGTGGCATATTGAAGACACTGCCATTACTGAAAAATTTTTCGGGCCTCAATATGATATTCATGGCGGAGCGCGCGATATAATATTCCCCCACCACGAGGCAGAAATTGCGCAAATGGAAGCTCTGTCCGGAAAACAACCTCTAGTAAAATATTGGATGCATACGGGGTTTTTAACCGTAAACGGCCAAAAAATGTCGAAATCTCTAGGAAACTTCATAACCATTGCTGATTTTTTAAAAAGATATTCTGCCGAACAGACAAGATTTTTAATAGTTAAAAATTTATGGTCTTCACCCATTGATTATTCTGATTCTGTAATGATTGAAATAAAATCTAATTTAGAAAAAATAGAAGAATTCCTCTTAAAAATCCGAAGTCCGATTGAGCCCACAGGCTCTCCGCGTAGCGTTCAATCCGACTTAATTCCGCAGAATTACAGCGAAGCGGTTCTAATCCGAAACAAATCCAAAATTCAAATTTCAAAAATTTTAAGCAGGGCGAAAAAAAACTTTTATGCCGAGTTAGATGATAATTTTAATGCGCCGAAAGCTTTTGCTGTTTTGTTTGAATTTATAAAAAAAATAAATAAAATTGCTGACGAAAATCCTATAAGCAAAAGTGATGCAGATAAAATTTATAAATTTTTTGAAAAAATAAATAAGATTTTTGGCATTATAAATTTCAAAAATGTAAAAACATCCGCCAGCTGGCGGAAACCAATTCCGGGTGAAATAAAAAAACTGGTAAAGGAGCGCGAAAAATTTAGAAAACAACAAAATTGGCAAAAATCAGACGAACTAAGAATAAAAATTGAAGAACAGGGCTTTATAGTAGAAGATACTGTCTCGGGCCCGGTCATAAAAAAAATATAATTTAACAAACGGCACAACATAATATTGAGCCGTTTTTTTATTTCTACAATAATTAGAATACTCTGACCTTGTAAATACGATCGTAGCCACAAGGTCATAAAATTTTTTAATGAAAATTTAGTGTGGTGAAATTCTCACGATCGTGAGAATTTCACCACACTAAATTT
>JBBTVU010000120.1:0-7302 GCA_038063115.1 Patescibacteria group bacterium
GCCAGTTAAGAGATTGTTGTATTGTTCCCAATTCTTTGTTATAGTGAAGATGATATAATTTTCTCAAAATAAAATTGCTATTATGAATGATAACAATGAGGAACTCATTAAAAAAACTGACATTCAGAAAATAGCAGAGGAGGGAGCAAAGATATACGAAGAAATAAAAGTTAATTATGACCCTAAAGAAAAAGGGAAGTTTTTGGCTATTGATATTGATAGCAAAAAAGTGTATCTCGGCAATACAAGTGCTGAAGCGTTAGAACTGGCAAGAGAGCATCACCCCAATAAAGTTTTTTATGTTATTAAAATAGGATTTGATGTTGCCGAAACTATGGCGAAATCATTTATAAACGAACAGTAAGAAAATGGTAAGCGGCGTATTTGTAGAAAACATACCATTTATAAAAGTTGTAGTGGCTTGGGGGCAATCAGTGCAAGCCCCTTTTGTTGTTTTGGACACTGGTTTTACTGGAGACCTTCAGGTAACACCAAAAATTGCCAATGAACTTGGTCTTAAAATAATTGGTGTTACTCCAACAAGAATTGCAAATGGACAAGTTGTTCAAGTCCAAACAGCTTTGGCAATCGCCTCTATGGAAGGGACAAGAAACTATATTCAAGTTTTAATATCAGAGAGTATGCCTTTAGCTGGTATCAGTTTTTTATCAAAATTCGGATATAAAGCCGAAGTAGATTGTAAATACAGAACGGTAAAATTGGAAAGAATGGTGTAGTAGCTATCAATTAAGCAAATCCGCCGTTGTGTAATTCCTTAAATCTGGGATATAAACATACTCATTTTGCCTCTCAAAAACGGTTCTAACATTGTTCACAGTGCGGAGCAGTCAGCAAAAAACGAGGTTTCGCCTCGTTTTTTGCTTGTTTTGTGATAATATTAAGTAACGTGAAAAGTAACGTGATATATCACGTGATATGTAAGGATTGCATCTAAACAAAAAATCGCCTTGAATTTGGCGATTTTTTGTTGCAATAATTTATTTTTTACCTCACGCTGTAAAGCGCTTTTGCGATTACATAAAGCACCGAGCCTAAAAATGATTCGGGTTTAAAGAAAGCTCCGGGTGGCGGGGGCGGGGGCGGGGGCGGAGGAGATTCGCTTGAAGCCGGCGCAGATTGCTGTTCGGGTGCCGAAGGCTGTTGCATTTGATCTCCGGACGGAGGGCCAAATTGCTGGCCTTCTGGAGGCCTTTGACCCTCTGTAGGTCTAAATTCTCCCTGTGGCGGTCCCTGCCTGCAATTCTCGCCCTCACATGGAGGAGGCGGGCCAAACTTACAATTTTCGCCTTCACATGGAGAAAGTTGTCCTTCTCTTAATGGCGGGTTGTCATACTTGCAATCTGGCCCCTGGCAAAATTTGTTGCCTTTTTTAAATCCTCTCTCGCCATTTGGGGCATTTCTGGGCGCTTCTTGTTGTCTAAAATTTTTACATTCCTCCGGATTATTTTCACAAAATTTCTGGCACTCTTCGGGACCTTTGCATCCTCCGGGACCCGCCTGCTGAGGCATTATTTGCCCGCCCGGATTTTCTTGGCCCGGCCTAGGCTGAAATTTTTTACAATCTTCACCCTCACAAGGCGGTCTCATTTCTTTTTCAAATTCTCCTTCCTGACCCCGGGGCGGACCCATTTTTTCAAAACAGCCGCGCATTTTTTGCTCTAAATCCCTGGGCGGCATAACTCCGTTTTTCATTTTTTCAACCATTTCAGCGCCAATTTCTCCCTGCAAACAATCAGACACTTCCTGGGGCATTTGCTGCAATGTCTGCTGAAATTGTTGTTTGCCTTCCTCCATTTTTTTCAATTCTTCTTCTGGTATCATGCCATTGTCTTTTGCAAAATTAAAACATGTTTCCTGGTTATCCGGATTATTGCAAAGTGCCTCGCATTCTTCTTTACCCTTGCACCCGCCAGGGCCTTTTCCGCCTGTTTTACGGGCCATTTCCGCATCTTTCTCGTTCATAAAACCGGCTGCCACTGCAAAACTCATACATTCTTCCAAATGATCTTCCTGACCGCAATATGCATCGCACTCTTTCCTGCCTCTGCATGGAGGAGGTTTCACGCCTTTTTTAATTGCCTGCAACATTTTTTGAGAATCTGCTTTTTCTTGTTCATTCATAAACCCGGCTTCCATTGCAAAATTCATACAGACTTCCATATTGTCAGGGCTTGAGCAATATTCATCGCAGGCTTCTCTACCTCTGCAGGGAGGCGGTTTGATTCCTCTCTTTACTGCCTGCATCATTTTTTGGGCGTCTTCTGCTTCTTTACCTTGTATAAAACCAGCTTCCAAGCCAAAGGCAATGCATTCTTCCATGTGCTCTGGCTCTTCGCAATATACATCGCAGGTCTTTTTGTTGCCGCAGGGAGGGGGTTTTGCTCCTCTGGCTATAGCTGCCTGAACTTTTTTGGCTTCTTCAAGTTCTTCTGGCGGTATTAAATTATTTTTTTCTGCAAAAAAAATGCACTCATCAATTTTGCTAATGTCATTACAATATTCTTCGCAGGAATCTTTATCTTTGCAACCACCCGGGCCTTTAATTTCTCCTTTCACAAATTTTCTGGCAATCTTAACCTCCTGGTCAGACATTAAATTATTTTTTTCAGCAAAGCTAAAACATACTTCGCTGTTTTCTGGATTGCCGCAGTAGGCTTTGCAGCCTTGTTTGTCTTTGCACCCGCCCAGTTCCTCAACTGGATAATTTATATCGGCCTCGGCTGCTATAATAAATCCAGATACAAATAAAATCCCTGCAATTATTAAAATTTTTATTTTTATGTTCATATTAGTCAAATGGGTTAACTTTAATATTTTTAATAGGATTGGCATTGTCCGCCGGATTTACATTGGGCTTGTTCTTGAGGGGGTTTGTTTCCAAAGAAGGTAAAACGCCCCTTGTTGCGCTGTCGCTTATTTTTTCCGCGGTATCACTGGCGTTTTCTAAATCACTTTTTGGCTTTTGGGGCCACAAAAAATATCCTGCGCCGGTTATCAAAATAATGGCCAAAACCGCAACGGCAACAATTATAATTGTTTTTTTATCCATGTCTTTTAAAAATTAATTAATTTAAGTAATTATAACACATAAAGCAAAGTCAAGCGCTGTGGATAACTTTTACCCGGTTGCACAACCAAATTTTTTGTTTGACATTTTAATAATTTTAGTGTATAGTTAAAATATATGGATAAACAAATAAAAATACCTATAAAAAATGAAAATGAAGCAACTTTTGGCGGGCCGCCTTCGGGCGAGCCTCGCTTTGGCGGGCTTGGCATAGCTCCAAAACTTTTAGATACAATCTCAAAATTAGGTTATACTACCCCGACTTCAATTCAGCACAAAGCAATTCCTGCGGCCATAGAAGGCAAAGATATTATTGGAATAGCCCAGACAGGAACAGGCAAAACTTTGGCTTTTGGCATTCCTTTAGTGCAGCAAATTTTATCTGCCGGCCGCGGCAAAGGTTTGATAATTTTACCAACCCGCGAACTGGCTTTGCAGGTAAATGAAGCCATACAAAAAATAGGCAGAAGTTTTGGCATAAAAACAGCGGTTTTGATTGGCGGATCCCCTGTCAGGCAGCAAATAAGAGAAATTTCTTTTAATCCGCACATTGTTATCGGAACTCCCGGAAGAATCAACGACTTAATTCAGCAAAAAGTTTTAAATTTACAGGGCGTTACAATTTTAGTTTTAGACGAAGCCGACAGAATGTTTGATATGGGTTTTGCCCCGCAAATAAATAAAATTTTACTGTCTGTGCCAAAAAATAGGCAAACAATGTTATTTTCTGCCACAATGCCAGACCAAATTGTGAAAATTGCCACGCATCATATGAAACTTCCGGTAAGGGTAGAAATTGCAAGATCTGGAACCACTGCCGAAAATGTTGAACACGAATTATTTGTTGTCAAAAAAGACCAAAAAATTTTATTATTGAAAAAATTGCTGAAAGAATACAAAGGAAGCGTCTTGATTTTTTTAAGGTTAAAACATAATGCCAGAAAGATCAGCCGCGTTTTGCGCGATATAGGAATTTCTGCGTCAGAGATACACTCAAACAGATCGCTCAACCAAAGAAAAGAAGCTTTAGAAGGCTTTAAGCTTGGCAGATACAGGGTGCTTGTTGCAACCGACATTGCATCACGCGGAATTGATGTTAAAAATATTGAATTAGTAATTAATCTTGACTTGCCAGAAAACGCAGAGGATTATGTGCACAGAATTGGCAGAACCGGCAGAGCCGGATGTTCTGGCAAAGCAATTTCTTTTGCAACGCCAGACCAAGGACAAATGGTTAGAGAAATTGAGATGCTGACCAGAATTAATTTGCCGATCTCGCAATTACCCGCCGACCTTCCTGCAACCGTTCCAAGCAAGTTTGAAAAAAATAATTTTACTCCGCGCAGAAGGCGCTAAAATATTTTATGATTATAGATGATGTAAAAATAACAGTAATAGCGGGACACGGTGGAAACGGCCTTGCGACTTTTAGTAAAACAAAAAAAACTTTTGGCCCAACCGGCGGAAGCGGAGGAAACGGCGGAAGCATTTTTGTTGAAGCCGTTTCAGATTTAGGAGCTTTAAGGCAATTTCGTTACAAAAAGGTCTGCCAGGCAAAAGATGGACAAAACGGAAAATCGCAGTTAAACGATGGCAATAATGCCGATGATTTAATTTTGTTTGCGCCGATTGGAACAATTGCCCATGTCTCTGGAAACGGCAAAGTCATTGAAATTACCAAAATTGGCCAGCGCGAACTTATTGCAAAAGGCGGAAAGGGCGGAAAAGGAAATTATCTTTTTAGATCGGCCACAAATACCAGTCCAAGACAGCATGAGCCGGGCAAACCCGGAGAATCTTTTGAGATTCAAATGGAATTAAAAATGATTGCCGATGTTGGGTTTATCGGCTTGCCAAATGTTGGAAAATCCAGCTTATTAAATGAACTCACAAATGCAAATATTAAAGTTGCCAATTATCCATTTACAACATTAGAACCCAATTTGGGAGTCTATTACGACTTAATATTAGCCGATATTCCGGGGCTTATTGAAGGCGCCAGCGAAGACAAAGGTCTTGGCACAAAATTTTTGCGCCACATAGAAAGAGCTAAAACTTTGTTTCATTTTATTTCAGCCGATTCTGCCGACCCCATGTTAGATTACAAAACAGTAAGAAATGAACTTCAAACTTATAACCCCCTACTTTCAGAAAAACCGGAATATATTTTTATAAGTAAAAGCGACGTTGTTTCAAAAGACATTATAGAAAAAATAAAAAATGATTTTAAAAAAGTAAAAAAAGAAGCGGCGACAATTTCAATAATTGATTCAGAAAGTTTAAACGCCGTCAAAAATATGTTAAACGGCTTGTATCATCTGAAATAATGTGCTAATATATAAATGTAAGTTAGGGGGTACAAACCCCAGGTTTCTTTCTTGGTTACTTTTAGTAAGCCGTAGAAGAACTAGGTCGGCTTACATATTATTAATCAAGAAAACTATTATATCGCTAACGCTAAAAACATGGCAAAAAAATTATACGTTGGAGGATTATCCTACAACACAACCGATGCTACTTTGAAAGATACGTTCGCGCAAGCCGGAACAGTTGAGTCAGCTACCATCATCATAGACAAGATGACTAACCGCTCAAAAGGTTTTGGATTTGTTGAAATGTCAACTGACGAAGAAGCTCAAAAAGCTATTGAAATGTTCAATGGCAAAGACTTAGATGGCAGAAATGTCACAGTTAACGAAGCCAGGCCAATGGAGCCAAGAACCCCAAGATCAGGCGGATTTAACAAAGACAGAGGATTCGGCGGAGGCAACCGCTGGTAATTTTTCACGCGAGTGAAAAATTATCTCTTCGAGCCCGAAGCTCTCAGAGCCGAATGGCCTGAGCCGAAAGGCGAAAGATTGCATCTAAACAAAACAAAAAATCGCCTTGAATTTGGCGATTTTTTGTTGCAATAATTTAATTTTTAGCTTCTCCATAATCCCACGATCGTAGAATTTTGGATAAGCTTGAATTAAGCTTGAATATAGTCTATTTATTTAATCCAAATATCTCTTTTAAATGTTTTCCATTATCAATTGATTCTAACACTCCAAAGCGAACATGCTTCCTGATATTAAAAAATTCTACAATAAAATCTATCTCATCTTTGCAACCATAAGGAAAAACAAAGACGCTTTTCTGTAATTCATAAAACCCTAACTTTTTTATTTTGTCGCGCAAAGCATCCCTTCCCCACCTGACTTTTTCTGGCACATCAAAAGTTAAAATTCTCCACTTGCCATCCCAATCTTTTTTATCAATTCGCATTTCTTCAAATCTGTATGTGAGCGCCTTTAACTTTCCTTTATCGGTAATAGTAATTGTTACTGTACCATCCGAATTTTCCTTTTTCTTAATCGATTTTGATTTGTAGAGGTTATTTATCTCCCTCTGTAAGTCTTTTTTATTCATTTTCTGCCATTCTCTGCTTGCGCTTTTTACAGTTCGCCAATATTGACGAGGAGTATAGCAAAGACTAAGAGCTACTCCTGAAAACAAAAGTAATAAAATTTTTTTATTGAATGACTCCATTGATTTAGATGATTATATTATCAATTTATTTAATTTTACAAAATAACAATCACAAAAACAAGCTTCGCCAAATTTCTACGATCGTAGAAATTTGGAGAAACTTGTTTTTTTCTTTTTATTTTTATAATTCTTTTTCTTTTTATAATCACCCGTTAGGGATTTTTTGTTAGGAATTTTTTGTTTGACAATGGGGGTTTTTTAGTGTATAATTTAATTTATTATGCAGAATATAAGAAACATTGCCATTATTGCCCATGTTGACCATGGAAAGACCACCCTTGTGGACGCGCTTTTGCGTCAGTCAAAAACTCATTTGAACAAAGATGTTGTAAACCAAGAAATGATAATGGACAGCAACGAATTAGAAAGAGAAAGAGGAATTACTATATTTTCTAAAAATGCGTCCGTGGAGTACAATGGCACAAAAATAAATATAATTGACACGCCCGGCCACGCTGATTTTGGCGGAGAGGTTGAAAGAGTTTTAAATATGGCAGACGGCTGTTTACTTTTAATTGACGCAAAAGAAGGCCCAATGCCCCAGACCAGATTTGTTTTGAAAAAAGCCCTAGAAATGGGCCACAAAATTATTGTAGTTGTAAATAAAATAGACAAAACAGGAGCCGATCCAAAAAGAGCTCTTGAATCAACTTTTGAATTGTTTTTAGAATTAGGAGCCCATT
>JBBTVU010000121.1:0-1161 GCA_038063115.1 Patescibacteria group bacterium
TAGCGCAGAAATTATAATGCCCCAATCTAGTTTTTTTAAGTGGCTCGTAAAAGCGCTCATTATTTAACAATCTTTAGAAATTCTGTTTCGGTTAAGATTTTTACGCCGAGATTTTTAGCCTTTTCTGCCTTGCTTCCCGGATCTAATCCTTGCACAACATAACTGGTTTTTGAAGACACAGATTCAGAAATATCTCCGCCCAATTGCCTGATTCTTTCTTTAGCCTGATTTCTTTCCATTGTTTCTAACTTCCCCGTCAATACGAAGGTCAACCCCTTTAATTTAGAATTCTGTATTCTAAATTCTGTATTCTGAATTCGCACTTTTCTAATCAATTTTTCTAAAAATTTTATATTATCTTTCTCGCTAAACCACTCATAAACCGACTTTGCCACAACCGGACCAATATTCAAAATTTTATCAAAATCCTCAAGCTTTGCATTTTTTATTTTTGAAATACTGCCAAAATTATCAGCTAAATCGCGCGCAGTCTCTTCTCCAATATTTCTTATTCCCAAAGCATAAATAAATTTTGGCAAAGTTATTTCTTTTTTTTCTGCAATTGATTTTACCAAATTTTCAGCTGATTTTTCCGCAAATCTTTCTATGAGAGCAATATCGCCTCCTTTTAAATCAAATAAATCACTAGTGTCTTGAACCAAGCCTTCATCTAATAATTTATCAATAATTTTGGGTCCAAGTCCATCAAAATTAAAAGCAGACCTTGAGGCAAAGTGATAAAAATTTCTCCGCCGGCGCGCAAAACACTTTTCATTGGGGCACCGCCACAGAACATCTTTTTTCACAAGCTTTGTATTGCAAGATGGGCATTTTTCTAGCATTTTAAAATTCTTTTCTTTTCCGGTTCTTAATTCTGACAAAACTTTTATAATATTTGGGATAACGTCTCCCGCCCTGCCAACAATTACCGTATCGCCAACTTTCAGGCCCAACCTTTTTATTTCATCTTCGTTGTGCAAGGTGGCTCTTGTAATTGTAATTCCAGTAACTTGCACTGGCTCTAAGACAGCCACCGGAGTCATTGCCCCGGTTCTACCAACTTGAATTTTAATGTCCAAAACTTTTGTGGTTGCTTCTGCCTGTGGAAATTTAAAAGCAATGGCTCCCCTTGGCGCTTTGCCGACAACTCCCAATTTTTCA
>JBBTVU010000122.1:0-7569 GCA_038063115.1 Patescibacteria group bacterium
ATCTGAGGGAAGGGGTAAGGGATCTGCTTTTTATGTTGAGTTGCCGGTATAATAATTAAATTTGTATTGTTTTGGTATATAATAAATAAAAACATGACAGAAATAGAACCAATAGTAGTGTCGTGGCTTTTGTCGCCAATAGGTTTGTTGGTGGCTGGCATAGTAATAATAATTGCCGTAGCTTTAGTAATGTCTTCACTAATGAACGGTTATCCAAGAAAAGAATAATTCCATGGATATTTTTTTTATACTTCTTATAGAATTATGCATAGCAACTGTAATTTTTTACATAACACTTTTTTCTTTTATATATTATTGGCATTTAGTAAAAATAAGTTATATTATTGTGCCGCTTGTTTTTTCTTTTGAATTTTTTACGGTAGGATTTTTTATTATTTCAATACTTACAATTATTGTTAAATATTTGCCTTTTGTAATTAATTATTTAAACGCATGAAATTACCTTCGGGGTTATTTTGGTTGGAATGGGTAATCAAAACAATTTGGGATCCATTTTGGTGGGTGATTTTATTTTTGATAATTTTATGGGTTCCGTTTTTACGGGTTTGGTGGTGGGTTTTTTTGCCATTAATGCTGGAACGGCAGCTCAAAACTCTTTATTTGTGGTATATGAATTGGGATTATGACTATCAAAAAGCAAAATGGGTAATGCTAGAAATGACTCCGCCAAAAGAAATTTTAGCTCCAGCCAAAGCCATGGAAGATGTATTTTCTGTTGTATGGCCGCTTTTAGATGTTGGAAACTTCAGAGAAAGGTGGTGCGACGGAGAATTGATAAACGGGCCGTATTGGTGCTCTTTTGAGATAGCCAGTATTGAAGGAAAAATTCATTTTTATGCCAGAATGAGAAGAGAACACAGGCTTGTTCTGGAAACGGCCTTGTATGCTCATTATCCCGACATAGAAATTAAAGAAGTTTCAGACTACACAAAGCTTGTGCCCCCAACCGTGCCCAATGAAGAGTGGGATATGTATGGAGAAGACTGGGATTTTTATAACGGAAAGGCAGATGCTTATCCAATAAAAACATCTGAGAAGTTTTTTGAACCACAGGGTGAAAGAATTTCAGCCGAAGAAAAAAGAATTGACCCAATAATTTCTTTATTAGAAGGGTTGTCAAGATTGGGGCCGGGCGAGCATTATTGGGTGCAATTTATTACAGTTCCTGTTCCAAAGCATGATGAGCCGGAGTTTTGGGAAGAAGGGCAAAAAATAATTAACAAAATATCCAAACGGCCGGATAAAAAAGAGTCAACTCTTTTGGAAGATTTGTGGTATGTTGCGAAACAACTTGTTTTGGGTCCAGAAAAAGAGGGCTCCGGAGAATCAGCATCGTATTCTTGGGAAGAGGATGAAGAGACAGGTGAGGAAAGAATATCGCTGACCCCGGGTGAAAGAGAAATTATTACTGAAGTTGAAAATAAATTAAAAAAACCTTGTTTTAGAACAACTATAAGAGGGGTCTATGTTGCAAAACGAGAAAATTGGAAGCCTCCTCACAAAATTTTGATGAGGGGTTATACTGCGCACTTTTCAACAAATAATTTGAACAGTTTTGCATTTCAAGGCGCTACAAGGCCGAGAGTCCATTATTTTTGGAGACAAAGAAGAGCGTTTTTAAGAGCGAGAAAAATGTTTAGAATGTCTGTTTTAAGATTTCCTCCCTTATTTCCTAAAAGAATGTCTTCTGATTTAAACCCAATTTTAAGCATTGAAGAATTGGCCACAATGTATCATTTCCCGTTGAGGATTTCGGGCATGGTGACACCAACTATGTCTTATATTGAGTCAAAAAAAGCCGGCCCTCCGCCAAACTTGCCGGTTGACGAATAATAATAAAATTTATTTATGTCTAAAGATTTAACTTTTATTGCCAAAACAAACTTCCGCAACCGCGAACAAACATTTGGAATTAAAAGAGCTGATCGGCGCCAGCACATGTATGTAGTTGGAAAAACTGGAGTTGGTAAGACAGCTTTTTTAAAGAATATGGCTCTGCAGGATATAAACAATGGGCAAGGACTTGCTATTATTGACCCTCACGGAGAGTTTGTTGAAGAAGTTTTGGACAGTATTCCTGCTCATAGAATCAATGATGTAGTTTATTTCAACCCGGCTGATATGGAATATCCCGTTAGTTTTAACATTATGGATGTGCCCGATCCAAGATATAAGCATTTAATTGCGTCGGGACTGATTGGTATTTTTACTAAAATCTGGGCCAATGTATGGTCAGCTCGTATGGAATACATTCTTGCCAATTGCATTTTAGCTTTACTGGATACTCCCGGCACTACGCTCCTTGGCATACCAAGAATGCTGGTTGATAGAGACTATCGGCAAAAAATCATTAATAATCTTAAAGACCCAGTGGTAAAATCATTTTGGGTGAACGAATATGAAGAGTGGGAGTCGCGGTATCGCAATGAGGCTATTGCTCCAGTTCAAAATAAAGTCGGACAGTTTTTGAATGTTTCTTTTGTGAGGAATATTGTCGGCCAAGCCAAGAACACTATTGATGTTGATGAAATAATGAATAACCAAAAAATTCTGCTGGTCAATGTTTCCAAGGGCCGAATTGGCGAAGATAATGCGGCTATCTTGGGAGCAATGATTATTACCAAGATACAGCTGTCGGCGATGGAGCGCGGCAGAATTCCTGAAGCCGAAAGAAAAGATTTTTACATGTATGTTGATGAATTCCAAAACTTCGCTACAGACTCTTTCGTGAATATTTTATCAGAGGCCCGTAAATACCGCTTGAATTTAATTATTGCCCATCAATACATTGGGCAACTGGTCACCGAAAAAAACACTGCTGTCAGAGACGCTGTTTTTGGCAATGTGGGCACCATGCTTTCTTTTAGAGTAGGGGCAGCCGACGCGGAAGCTTTAGAGTTAGAGTTTACCCCTGAATTTTTGCAGACCGATTTAATCCGCTTGGATAATTACCATATTTATTTAAAACTTATGATAGATGGCATCACCTCCAGGCCCTTCTCCGCCACGACTATTGCCCCAGCTCCTACTGAGAAAGATAATAAAAAGCTGGAAGAAATAATTAAAATTTCTAGGTCAAAATATGCCCGTACCGTGACGGCTGTTGAAGAAGAAATTAATCGTTGGGCGGGGAATATGGATATTCCTAATGCCGCCAATTTTCAAAGTCCTTCTGATTTTTCTAATCCCCAAAGTTTTCCCAAAATTTCATTTTCAAATAAACCGAGCAATTTTTCCGGCAGCGCGCGAGATTCTGATTCAACCCTCGGCCGCAGCCCGAGGGCTATGCCTACGGGCGAGGCAAAGTTATACGATGTTAAGTGCTCAAATTGCGGAAAAGATACTAAAGTTATTTTTGAGCCGGTTTCCGGAAGGCCTGTTTACTGCAAAAGCTGTTTGAAAAAAATAAAAGCCGGGCATTTTGACGGACCCGCCACAATCTCGCCCGAAGCGAGTTTAGGCAGGGCAGGAAATAAGCCAGCAGAAAATTCGGCTTTGGGAGATTTGGGTATAGAATTTGCCCCTGCGGCAAAAATAGAGACAATACCTTTTCGATCTTCTAATAGGAGGCATGGTGCGCCTGCCTCGCCCGCTTCGTCGAATCGAGGCGAGCGTCAAGGTGGACAGGACAAGCCCAAGAGAAGAGAGGTTAATTTATCAGAACTGCGCAAAGCTTTAGAGGAATCGCTGGAGAAAAAACCCGAAGAAAAATTAAAAGAAGTAATAAAGGAAGAAATAGAAGAAGACAAAACAGCAGAAGATAATAAGGACAATCCGTCATTTGACGGGGAAAAGAAGGTAATAAAGCCGGGAGAAACCATTAAATTATAATTTTATGAAAATTGTAAAAGGCCCAGAAAAAAACGGGGCAGGTAAAATTGAAATTTCGGAATTAAAGGAAATGGCAAAAAAAATGCACGATAATTTAGTTAAGGCAATGGTTGACGTTGAAAAAGAAATTATAGCCGTTGATGCCGGTTTGCACGCAGATTTACTGGAACTTTTAATTGAAGAAGAAAATTCTGAACCGAAAAATGTTTGGGGAATAAATATTTTTCCAGACAAAACAGGTGAAGACTTAATTGAATTTGATTCAATGATGAACGTAAAGCCTGCTTTTAACAATAGGACTAGAGGAGTTGATGACGAGAACATAAGAAAAAAAATAATTGGCATAGTCAATAAACTAATCGTAAAATGACTAGTTTTAATAATGACCTTACTAAAGAAAGATGGTTTAACCTATCTTTCTTTGAACAAATGGCAAATCTGGGCAGTGAAATTGATCGGACCATTAGATGGAAGATAAAAGACCCAGAACGAAGCAGGTGCGCCTTTGAAAGCGCTTTGGAGTTATTGGACCTAACAATTGAGGACACAAAAAACAAGAAAAAACCCAAATTAGAGGAACTTTGCAGGTTGAGAGAAATTTTAGCTGATTATTTTTGTTTTGATAATATTTATGGTTCAAACGACGAGAAATGGAATAATTACTTCTATGGTTTTACCTACGCCGCAAGTTTAAAATAATCTAAACGAAAAAATCACCTTTTAATTAAGAGCGCGAAATAAATTTATTAATCCTCCTGTTTTTTACAACCGAACATGCGCAAAATGCCAAATTGCGATTCGCACAACCTACGCACCAAACAGGTCGGAAATTATTTACTGCGAAAGTTGCTATAACATAGAGGTTGCATAGCGCAACGACACAATGTCGGAGTAGTGTAATTATAGTAAAATATACTATAATCATAGTAATAAAATACTATAATTAGCGTAGCGATACAACATAGAAGTGGCATAACCCATTTGTTTGGAAATTTATAAATTTTTATGCTATGCTAAGAATGTATTCAAAAAAATGAACATAGAAGTTATTAAAAAAAAATCAGTTCCTATTTTAAGAAAATACGGCATTCAGTCTGCCGCGATTTTTGGTAGTGCGGCAAGAGGAGAAGACGGGCCGGATAGCGACATTGATTTTTTAGTTCGTTTAGGAAATCAGATGGGGGTTTATAAATTTATCGGTCTTAAATATGATCTGCAAGAGGCCTTGGGGAAAAATGTTGACTTAGTTTCCGATAGAGCAATAAATAAATATATTAAGCCTTACATCGAAAAAGATTTAACTTTAATTTATGAAAGATAGCAATATATATTTAAAAAATATTTTAGATAAAGCAAGGGAGGCGATTTTTTATTGCGATAAGATGTCAGAAAAAGATTTTTTGGATGACAGCAAAACCCAAAGCGCGGTTATTATGAAATTGATCGTGATTGGAGAAGAATCAAAAAAGTTGCCGGAAGAGATAAAATCAAAAATTGATTTGCCCTGGAAAATGATTATTGGGTTCCGCAACATGGCAGTCCATGAATATTTTGACATTGATTTAGTCCAGATTTGGAATACAATACAAACAGATATTCCTGATTTGATTGATAAAATTGAAAATTATTTGAAATAAAAAACATCAGCCGCCTCGTGGCGGCTTTTTGATTATTTGACTTGTTAAAATTATCTGAAAAAGTTATGATAAAATAATTAAAAATTATGAACCAAGAAATTAAAACATGTCAAAATTGCAAAAAGGACTTTACCATCGAGCCCGAGGATTTTGCGTTCTACGAAAAAATAAAAGTTCCTGCGCCGACCTTTTGTCCAGACTGCCGGTTTCAGCGTCGTATGATGTTTCGAAATGAAAGAGTGCTTTATAAGCGAAAATGCGATTTATGCGGCAAAGATATGGTGACAATTTTTTCTCCAGATTCAGAGTTGGTTGTGTATTGTCCCGGATGCTGGTGGTCGGATAATTGGGATGACAGCGAGTATTTTTTGGAATATAATCCTGCCCGCCCCTTTTTTGAGCAGATGATTGAGTTGCAGAAGAAAACTCCGCACATGGCTCTTCTAAATACCTATGCAACATTAATAAATAGTGATTATGTTAATCATGCCGGAGGACTTAAAAATTGTTACCTAATTTTCAACGCTGACTTTTGTGAAAACGTTTTGTATTCTGCCATAGTGGTACACGTTAAAGACTCAATGGATTGCTATATGGTTGGCGAATCAGAGCTTATGTATCAGGATATAGACTGCACTGGCTATAGATTATTTTTTTGCGAGAGTTGCTCAAAGTGCAGTGAGTCATATTTTTTAAAAAGTTGCACCGGTTGTGATAATTGTTTTGGCTGTATCAACTTGCGAAATAAAAAATACCATATTTTTAATAAACCATATACCAAAGAGGAATATTTTCAGAAAATTAAAGAATATAAACTTGATAGTTATGAAGAATTATTAAAAGTCAGAAAAATTGTTGATGCATTTTGGTTGCAGCATCCCAATAAATATATGCATAAAGATGCGCAATGCGTTAATGTTTCGGGAGAATATGTTTTTCGCGCAAAAAACGCACTCAATTGCTATCAGGCTCGAGAGTTGGAAGATGCTCGCTATTGTCAATTTATAACACTTCCGCCAGCCAAAGATATTTACGACCTTACCGAATGGGGAAATGGCGTTCAGCGGGTGGTGGATTCTATAACTGTTGGCGAGGGCGCTGATATGGTTAAATTTACCTTCGGCGCGTGGGATCAGGGAACCATGGAGGTTGAATACGGAATGTATAATCGTTCATGCCAATACATTTTCGGCTGTATAAATCAAAAAAAGAAGCGGTACAGAATTTTGAATAAACAATATTCTCCAGAAGAATATGTAGCTCTGCGTACGCGTATCATAGAAGATATGGATAAAAATCCATACGTCGATTCTGTTGGAAGGGTTTGGCGTTACGGGGATTTTCTGCCGTACGATTTAAGCCCATTTATGTACAACGAATCTCATGCAATTCAGTTTTTTCCTCTTTCGAGGGAAGAGGTTTTTAAAAATGGCTGGAGGTGGCGGGAATCGCTAAAAAGCAATTATGTTGTCACATTGTCAGTCGATAAAATTCCCGATAGTATTCATGATGCGCAAGATTCAATACTAAAAGAGATTTTGGGATGCGGTCTTTGTGGAAAGGCTTTTAGATTAACACCGGCAGAGCTTGCGCTTCTGCGCCGTTTTGAATTTCCTGTTCCGCGTCTTTGTTCAGATTGCCGGCATATGGAACGCATTGCGCGCATAAATCCGCCTAAATTATGGGACCGCACATGCGTAAGGTGCGGAAAGGAAATTAAAACTTCGTACTCGCCGGACAGGTCAGAAATAGTTTACTGCGAGCAGTGCTATAACGCCGAAGTGGCGTAAATATTATTAAATAAACACTCATGATCTTTATTTATGTGCCGTGCCAGAATTTGGATACGGCTAAAATTATTGCTAAAATCCTAGTAGAAAAAAGAATGGCAGGCAAGGTGGACATTATGCCCACTAATTCGTTTACTCGGCAAAATGGGGGAGTGGCCGAGGCCTCGGGGGCGACCATGATTGTTATGACCATAGATAAGCATGTTCAAGACATAGAGGACATTGTCAGAGAGCATTACCAGGGCGGTGTTCCTTGCATGGCCACCATTTCACTCTACCGCCTGAACCGC
>JBBTVU010000123.1:0-1434 GCA_038063115.1 Patescibacteria group bacterium
AAAAACCCTTTTACACCGTATTACCAGCCATCGGGCGCTGCGCTGGTTGAAGAGAATGAAGATATCGAGAAGTCGGAAACGCCAGAGGAAGAGCTCCCCCCAGAGGACGAATATGTTCCTCCCAACGACGAAATTTGAAGAATTTTAAATGAAACTTCTCCAGGAATTATTTGCAAACGCAATAATAAACGAAAAGAGGAAAGATGAGCTTGAACAGGAAATAAAAATAACCGGTAAAACCGAAGAAGAATTAATTTTGGAAAAAAAGATATATCCTGAAAACGCCCTATTTGATTTGAAGGGCAAAATTTTAAAATTTCCCAGAAGAAAAGTTGAGGCAGAAAAAGTTCCTTTAGAAGTTTTAGAATTAATTCCAGAGGAGGCCGCAACAAACTATAAAATGGCTCCTTTGGGAAAGCGGGAAAACATTGTTGAAATTGGAATGGTTTATCCAGAAGACGCCTCTGCCCACAACGCTTTAAGATTTTTAGCGCGCCAGCAAAATTTTACTTACGAAGTTTATCTGATAACTTTCACCGATTTAAATAATTTATTAAAACAGCACAGAACATTAAAATCTGAGACAAAAAAAGCGCTGGAAGAATTAAACAAAGAAAAGAAAGATATTTTAGTGGGCGAAGCAGGCTCGTTGGGTTTGGGAAGAATAATGACAGAAGACGCGCCAATTATAAAAATGGTAATGGTAATTTTGCGCCATGCCATTGAAGGAAATGCCTCCGATATTCACATTGAACCTAGTAGAGAAAAATTAACTGTGCGTTTTAGGCAGGACGGAATTTTGCATCCAAGCCTTTTTTTACCCTTGAGCGTGCACCCCTCTGTAGCCGCCAGAATTAAAATTTTAGCCGGGATTAAAATAGATGAAAACAGGTTACCGCAAGACGGAAGATTTTCGGCGAAAATAAATAACCAAGATATAGACTTTAGAGTCGCAACATTTCCCGCGCTTTTTGGCGAAAAAGTTGAAATTAGGGTTTTAGACCAGAAAGAAGGGCTAAAATCATTTGATCAGCTGGGACTGTATGGTAGAAGTTTTGAGGTTGTCCAAGACGCAATAAAAAAACCATACGGGCTTATTTTATCAACGGGTCCTACCGGCTCTGGAAAAACTACAACCCAATATGCATTGTTGCGCGCATTAAATAAAGACAGCGTTAATATAGTTACTGTTGAAGATCCAATAGAATACTCTATTTTTGGAGTTAATCAATCGCAGGTAAAACCGGAAATTGGATACACTTTTGCCAACGGCCTGCGGCAAATTTTAAGGCAAGACCCTAACATTATAATGGTTGGAGAAATTAGAGATGAAGAAACCGCAAATTTGGTTGTAAATGCCGCTTTAACCGGCCACATTGTTTTGTCTACTCTACACACAAATTCTTCTGTGGGAGTTATACAAGATTAATTGAT
>JBBTVU010000124.1:0-1180 GCA_038063115.1 Patescibacteria group bacterium
ATACTGCAGAAAAAATAAAATTCCTTTTTTGGGGCTGTGCCTTGGGCTTCAGCTTTCTGTCATTGAATTTTCAAGAAATGTTTGCGGCATAAAAGATGCCACTTCAAGAGAGTTTAATAAAAACGCTAAAAATCCTGTAATTGACGTAATGGAAGAGCAAAAAACGCTTTTAAAAGAAAAACATTATGGCGGGACAATGCGACTTGGGGCTTACGATTGTGAATTAACCCCCGGAACCATAAGCCACAAAGCATACGAAGCTTCTTTAATTTCTGAAAGGCACCGCCATAGATATGAGGTTAATAATAATTACAGAAAAATCTTAGAAGAAAAAGGACTGGTCGTAGCTGGAGTAAATCCAAAGAAAAATTTAGTAGAAATAATTGAAATAAAAGACCACCCGTTTTTTGTAGCAACACAGTTTCACCCAGAATTTAAATCGCGCCCCTTAAACCCGCATCCCTTATTTAGAGAATTTATGAAAGCAGCTATAAAAAAAGGGTAAATTATTTTACCAAATCTACATTTACGGTTTTTACCAATCTTTGAGCTCCGTTAAACAAATTTTTCTTTTTTGTAGAAAATCTAACAACACCATCTGCCATTGCATATATAGTGTCATCAGACCCCAATTTTACATTTTTTCCAGGAAGATATTTTGTGCCTCGTTGCCTGATAATTATCATCCCAACTTTTACCTTTTCGCCAGCATAAGCCTTAACGCCCAATCTTTGGGCCATTGAGTCTCTTCCTAGTCTGGTTGAACCTCCTTGTTTAGTTTTTGACATTGTTTTAGTATATGTTTATATAATATTTATGTTAGCAGAAATAAAAGACTTTGTCAAACGTTTCTATGATAGAAATTTTTATGATATAATGATATTTATAATAGTCGCTCTTTTGGTAATGCTTTCGTTTGCAGTGGGCTTTATTCTCGCAAAATACCAAGATAAAGAGCCAATTAAAATAGAACAAACTAACTAAAATGAATATACCTAATCATATCGTGCTGTTTCCAGACGGAAACAGAAGATGGGCAAAGCAAAAAGGAATTACCTCGCTAGAAGGCCATAAACAGGGTTATAATAATCTCCTAGATTTTTCAGAATGGTGCAAAAATAGGGTAGTGAAAACCCTTACTGCTTTTGTCTTTTCAACTGAAAATTGGAACATGACGAAA
>JBBTVU010000125.1:0-5503 GCA_038063115.1 Patescibacteria group bacterium
TTTTGGCAAAAATTTGCAAGATAACTAGTTCCAAATTTCCGCAAAATATAGATATAAGAGAGCCTTTTTGGTATGTTAATTTGGGTGCTAAAAATGGTGGGATTGCGTGTTTAAAAAAGTACGGGCGAATCGGGGGAGATCAGGCTTATCAAAAGAAAAAGTGGTATGAGTGGTGGCATAAAAAGGGGCAATATAACAAAACGGGGCGTATAAGAGGCCCGTTGCCTATTAAAATTCCCAAATTTTCAAAAAAATTAGCTGAATTTTCAGGTATCGTTATTGGTGATGGAGGAATAACTGATAAACAGGTAATAATAACTACAAACAGTATTGTCGATAAAGAATACGCATTTTTCATAAAAAATTTGATTAAAGAATTATTTGACTTAGAAGCTTCTATAATTTATCGAAAGAAAGAATTAGCTATGTATATAATGGTGTCTAGGAAGAAACTTGTTAAATTTTGCAATAAAAAATTAGGATTGCATATTGGAAATAAGTTGAAACAAGGACTGGATATTCCAACATGGATTAGAAATAATTCTGAACTAGAAAAAGCATGTATTAGGGGAATAATGGATACTGATGGTTGTATTTTCGAGGAATGCCATAAAATAAAAGGCAAATTTTATAACTATAAAAGATTAAACATTACAAGCGCTTCGCCGTTTCTTAGAAAATCTATTTTTGAAATTTTTGAAAAAAATGAATTATCTCCAAAAGTTAGAAATAATAGATGTGTTCAAATTGAAGATAAAGAAAAAATAAAAAGATATTTTGAAATTATAGGAACACATAATCCAAAACACTTGAAAAGATACTATAAATAAGGCATTATTAATTATGATTTGGAGGAGTACTCAAATTGGTTACGAGAACAGTTTGCTAAACTGTGTGGCTTTACTGCCACTTGTGGGTTCGAGCCCCACCTCCTCCGCCTTCGCTCGCCGAAGCGGCGAGCTACGGCGGACACAGTCCGCAGAGCGCGTCGCGAAGGCGAGTTTTGTAAAATGGAAAACAATAAAATTTTTGCTTGCGCGATAAATTGCATGGACGGCAGGGTTCAAGACGTTGTTAAAAACTATATGAAAGAAAATTACGGAGTGAATTATGTTGATATGATTACCGAGCCCGGGCCCAATAAAATTCTCGCAAGCCCCGAGCTTGCTGAAGGGTTGGTTGAAAATATTAAAAAAAGAGTTGAAGTTTCAGTTCATCATCACGGGTCAAAAGTGGTTGCAATTGTTGGCCACGATGGCTGCGCGGGAAATCCGGCCACAAAAGAAGAACAAATAAAACATCTGCAAAAAGCAAAAGAAGCCGTTGAAAATTTCGGCATGGGAGTTGATGTGGTGCTTTTATATGTAAATGGCGACTGGACAACAGTTGAGAAAATCTAAAAGCAATAAAATTCAGTTAGTACGAAATTTATACGATCGTAGAAAAAACGTATAAGCTAAAATTGTCCCAGAAACGGACGTTTTTTTAATGCTTCAACCTGCAGATTGAAGCATTGCAATAGCGGTTTCAGCCTTCGCGGGCGAGGCAAATACCCCAGACGGATTTGGCGCCCGCGTTTCGCAAAACACGGGCGCATTCTTCCATAGTAGATCCCGTAGTATAAACATCATCAACCAAAAAAACTTTCTTGCCAGAAAGTATTGCTATGTCCGACATAGCAATAACTTTGAAGGCACCCCGCAGGTTTTTTTCTCTTTCTTCTTTTGATAGTTTTATTTGCGATTCTGTCTGTTTTATTTTTTTTAAGCTGTCGGAAATAACTGGAACTCGTAAAATTTTAGAGAGTTCTTTTGCCAATTCCTCTGACTGGTTGTACCCGCGCTCTTTTAGTTTTTTGGAAAATAGGGGAACCGGAATCAAAACAGCATTATTCCAAATTTCATCTGTGTTTTTTTGAGTTATTATAAGATGCTCAATTATTAAACTGGCCAATGTCTTTGCCAGATTTTTTGTATATGGTTTGTATTTAAATTGGTATATTAATTTTCTGGTTAGAGATTTTTCTTTATAGGGAAGGGCAAAATACAACCCCGAAAGCCTTTTGCTTGAACATTTATTACATTTACCCTGAGTCCGTCGAAGGGCTTGCCCCGGGGGAATTAATAATGGATGTTTGCTGCAAAGGCAGTAATCATATTCTGAAACTTCTAAAGTTGCTTTGCAATCTTCGCATAAAAAAGTCCCTTCTTTTTGGCACCCCAAACAAAATTTTGGGAAAAGGGTATCTAAAATAAAATTCATTATCATTTAAAATTAAAAATTAAAAATTAAAAATTCCAGTCGCGGAGCGATCTGGCAGTTATCCACAGTGTTGTTTTGCTTATTACATTGTATAATAAAATAGATTATATCACTACGCTACGCAAGCTTATGGCTTCAAATCTGCTGGAAAATTTTAGTGTAGAAAAATTGAATATATTTTCTAATCCCCTTAGGATGTTTTTTCCTAAGAAAATGGTTGGCATTGATATTGGAACTACTGCTGTTAAAATTGTGGAACTTTCGCGCTGGGGCCAGGGAAAAACATTAGAAAATTACGGAGAAATAAAATCAACATCTCTTTACAAAGATTCTTTTAGAAGCATTGAAAAAGGCAGTTTTTTACTTTCTGATTACTTTATTTCAAGAGCCATTAAGGCCATTTTAGATGAATCAAAAATTAAAACAAAAGCAGCAATTTTTTCAGTCCCTGATTTTTCTACATTTTGCGTTTCTTTTGAACTGCCTCCAATGACTGCAAAAGAAATTCCCCAAGCAGTTTATTATCACTCCCCGCAATATATTCCTTTGCCCATTACAGAAACCACTTTGGACTGGCGAATTATCGGAGGCACGCCCGGAGACAGCCAGTCTCCGATAAAAATATTTTTAGTTGCCGTTCCAAATCAAATTGTGCAGGAATACCAGCGCGTTGCAGAAAAATCCGGACTTGAGCTTTATGCCATAGAAGCTGAAACCTTGGGAATAACAAGGGCTTTGGTAAAAGACAGGAAAAAAATAATATGTTTAATAGACATTGGCGCCCAGAGCACGACTATTAACATAGTTGACAGGGGAAATTTAAAAAAAAGCTACAGTTTTGATTTTGCGGGCGGGCAGTTAACTTATGCAGTATCTTCAATTTTGGGCATTTCAAATATAGAGGCCGAAGAAATAAAAAATAATCAGGGGTTAATTTCTTCGGGAGAAAGCATTGCTAAAAATTTATACCTTTTAATTGACCCTTTAGCGCTTGAAGTAAAAAAGCTTTTGGTTGAATATTTTCAAAGAGAACAAAAAGAGATTGATGAAATTTATTTAACCGGCGGAACAGCCAATTTACCGGGATTAAAAGAATATTTTGCCGAGACTTTAAAAAAAGAAGTAAGAGTCCCCAATTGTTTTTCCGACCTTTTATATCCGCCCATATTAGAAAAAGATTTGCAAAAAATATCGCCGAGTTTTTCAGTAGCAGTTGGTGTGGCTTTGGGGGGATTAGAGACATAATGCGTGATAAATTATTTTGGTGTATAATAAAGTAAAAGCCTATGGATTTTAGTTTTTTTTACCAGCTTAGAACTAAAAAAATCTGGTGGGTAGATGTCGTGTTTTATTTTGTAATATCTTTGCTGATATCCACTATTTTGTGTTATTTAATATTTATTTTAAAAGTTTATTTGCAAGGCCAGGAAATAAAAAATTTGGATGCGGCTATAGAAACAGTTGGCACAGATTTGCAAAAAGACCACGAAAAAACAGTTTTTAATTATCAGAAGAAAATTAATGATTACGCCCTGTTAATAGCTAATCACCAATTTAGCTCGAATATTTTTGCCTTTTTAGAAAAAAATACTTTGCCAAATGTCTGGTTTTCTAAATTTAGCATATCAATAAAGCAAAAACAGGTTGACCTTTCGGGCCAAGCAGATACCTTAGACGGTTTGAGCAGGCAGACAGTAGCTTTTGAAAAAAATGAATTTGTAAAAAAGGTCAGCCTTTTAGGGTCTAATATTGGAGCCGCGGGAAAAATTGATTTTAATTTAGCCCTTATATTAGATCCAAAAATATTTAATTATATCCCCCAGCCTTTGCCAGAAAACCCAACAATTCCAGAAAATAATAATGCGCCCGTAGAACCGGGAGCAGAAGTTAAGAGCGCCGAAAAATTAATAGTTTCTTTTTCTTTGCCTCTTAGCCCGGAAGTTGTTGGAGCAATAGACCAGACAAATCGTACAATAACTCTAAATGTTCCAGGGGGCATAAATTTGACTAATTTGGAGCCGTCAATCATTGTTTCTCAAAAAGCCGCGGTTTTGCCAGCTCCTAATGCTATTCAAGATTTTACTAACCCGGCTGTTTATACTGTCACAGCCGAAGATGGATCTTCGCAAAATTATACAGTGACAGTTAGCGCTGCTGTTCCGGCAAATACGCAATCACGGCCATCTAAAGCGCAAGCAGCCATAATTACCATTATAGTATTGGGAGTTTTAATTGCCGTCGGACTTGGAATATTTTTATTTTTAAAAAAAAGGTCAAATAATAAAAAAGTAACAAAGGTTATACAATAAATGAAAATAGAATTTGACCGCCCTATTGCTATAGCCGTAACACTTTTTGTCATTTTGTTGATGATATTCTTTTTAGTGGCGCCAAAATATCAGGAATTTAAGGCGCTTAGGCAGCAAATAGGAGAAAAACAGGCCGCTTATGATGCAAAATTTGCATATTATTCAGAAATCGCAAAAGTTTATGATCAGATAATGGCTAAAAAAGACATTGTTGATAAAATTGACAATGCAATTCCTTATAATGTATCTTACGGCCCTTTGGTTTATTTTTTCCAAAAAAAGGGACTTGAAAACGGATTAATTGTGAGAGGATTGTCTTTATCAAAGTCATCTGCTATAAATCCGGAAAGCGACATTAAAGAAATTGTATTTTCGCTTGATATATTGGGCGGATATTCGGCTCTTAAAAGTTTTATGGCATCTTTAGAAAAATCGGCCAGATTGTTTGAAATTGATGATATTTCTTTTGGATCGTCGGTTTTGGCTCAGACAGCCATAATAAGCTCAATTGCAAGCAAAACTTCATTAAAAACTGCCACAGTCCAGCCGCAGATACTGGACACCTATCCATTTAAATTAGAAGTAAAAACATACTCATACTAAAATAAACATGCTAGATAGTCTTATTTTAAATAAAAAATCGATAGAGAACATTTACAAAACTATTTCCGAATTTCATACAAAATATTTAAATCAATTTGGGGTTAAACTACCAAAGCTTTATGCCACCAAAAAGAAGTTTACAAAAGATGCGCTGGTGTTAGTTTATCTTGCTTATGATTATCCAAAAACAAGAAAAGTTAGCAAAGAAGAACTTACTAAATTTATTAGGAGTTATTATCCAAATACAAATGATGTCCAGCAAGCCAGACACTTGGGGGCGCAAGCTGGCTGGTGGATAGTCGCAGGCGGACGAGATAATATTGTTTTAA
>JBBTVU010000126.1:0-5184 GCA_038063115.1 Patescibacteria group bacterium
CTCATGCGGAACACAGCAAGACTCACAATACTGCCAATATGGTTGTTCAAATAACTATTGCCAAAACAATAATAATAACAACTGCGCGCAGAACTCTTACCAAAGGTGCAGTGGAAGCTACCTTTATTGGTATGACTCATGTGGCAACCAGCAAGGACAGTCTCAGTACTGCCAGTACGGATGCTCTAATAATTATTGCTCAAATCGAAGCAACGATAACTATTCAAACTGCACTTATCACGCATACAAAGATTGCGTAGGCGGTTCTGTTTATTGGTTTAATTCATGCGGAAATTCGCAAGATTTAGTTCAAAATTGCTCAGGATATAATCAGACATGCAAATATGGAGAATGCACTGTTTATTACAACCCTGTTCCAACTCCAACTTACATAAGCCATTACAGAGTTAGTTGTAGTAAAAATAGTTTGTATTGGTTTGATTCACTGGGAAGCATAAATTCTTTATATAGAACTTGCGCCGACACAAATCAGTGCACAACAGATACTTGTTCTGGTTCAAAATGCCAAAATTCATTAAAATGCGACGGCGCAACTTGCACAATTGGATCGCAAGATTATTGCAATAGCTGTAATCACATTGGAGATAATTTGTGCAACTGCGATGAAACTTCAGTAACTGCGCCAAACGACTGCAAAGTTGCTGTAAATGCCAATAATTTATCGATTGCAACTTTTAGCAAAAAAGATCCTAACGTTGTTTCTTGGGATAAAGCTGTTCAGGTTAACCCAAATGGAAATGTTTACTTCTTAATTATTGTTAAAAATAATTCAACCACTCCGGTTGACAACATAATCGTTTCGGCAAATATTCCAAGTGAAGTAAGTTTGCTTGGTAACTTAAAAATTGATGATGTTCCAGTTGTCGGAGATATTGTTTCTGGAGTAAATATTAGTTCATTGTCAGCTGGCGGTTCAAAGACAATAACCTTTGAAGGAAAAACCCAGACGTTTACCGCAACGGGCGATAAACAGGCAATTATAACAGTAAGCGCAGGCGGAACAACTCAAACAGATTCGGTAACAATTAGTTTGGTTGCGGGCCAGACGGCAGGAGTTTCAACATCATCGGTTGTATCTTCTGGATTTATGGAATTTTTAAAGCGCTGGTATTTGTGGATTTTAATGGCTTTTGTCTTTATATTTTTATTCGTTGTCATATTTAGAAGGCTTTCTACAAACGTACAATAAAAAATACGTATAACCGCCAAAAAAGAGGCTCGGTTTTATTTTGACCCTCAACTATTGACAATGATATTGTCTATATGGTATAATAAAGATATAAGGAGAAATCCCTTCAACATCTAGCTGGTTTCTTTCTTTCAAATCATTATCTAAGTTTAACAGGGAATAACCGAATATCAGATTTATTCTTGATTTTCCAGAAATAATAAATTTCCTTGTCCTAAGTGAATTCAAAGGATTTAGTGATTTGAAAGAAGGGAATAAAAAGGACTTTTACTGGAGTCTTTTTTTTGTTATAATGCTATAATGAATAATAAGCCAAAGGCTACTGTTTTTGAATTTACCTCGTATAAATTTGAGCCGAAAAACAAGCGGATATTTTTTAATTATAAAACAGAATTTAAGAATTCTGAGCCGCTTTTGTTTACAGAAATGATTGAGTTACAAGGCTCGCCAAGTTTTGAAAATTTGCCAAAAGGGATTTTAGAAAAAATATTTGAAGGCCTGCATTTAGTTTTGGGAGTCAGTTATTATAAAATGCATTGTGCGACTATTGTGCGACATAAATATAAATTAACAAAAGCAGAAGCAAATTTTTGGAACGCGGTTTATAAAAATGGACTCGGGGAGTTTTTTTATAGAAATAAATTAGACCCCAAAACTTCTCCAAAATTTTCTTTTGATAAAAAAGCAAAAGCAGACAGTTTCAGACTGGAGAAAAATAATAAATTTTTTGTAGCAGTTTCCGGCGGAAAAGATTCAATTGTCACAGTCGAACTATTAAAAGAGCAGGGAATTGACGCTACCGCCGTGTTTACCGAAACCCAGAAAAAATCTACGCTAGTTGATAAAGTAATAGAAACCACCGACTTAGATTCGCTAAAAATTAAACGTTATTTGGATCGGAAGGTTCTAGATAAAAATGCAGGGTATTTTCAAGGCCATATACCAATTTCTGCAATATACGCTTTTTTGGCGATATTGTGCTGTGTTTTATACAAAAAAACATATTTTATAATGTCTAACGAGCACAGTAGCAATTTTGGAAACATAAAGTATAAGGGCCAAGTTATAAACCATCAATGGTCAAAATCTTTTGAATTTGAACAGATTTTTCAAAACTATGTTAAAAATTTTATAACTCCAGATGTCTATTGTTTTTCTCTGTTAAGGCCTTTTTACGAAATAAGAATTGCCGAGTTGTTTTGCAAATATAAAAAATATTTATCGTATTTTTCAAGTTGCAACAGAAATTTTAAGATTGATGGCCAGCAAGATAAGCTTTGGTGCGGTGAGTGCCCAAAATGCGCTTTTGTATTTTTACTGCTTTCACCATTTTTAGAAAAAGATGAGCTTATAAATATATTTGGCAAGAATCTTTTTGAAGATAAAAATTTTCTGCCGTTATTTAAAGATATTTTGGGTTTCGGCAAATTAAAGCCATTTGACTGCGTGGGCACATTTGAAGAATCAAAAGCAGCTTTATATTTAGTAAGAGATAAATTTAGAGACAGTTTAGTTGTTAAGGAATTTTTATTAAAAATTAAAAATTCGGAAAAGTTAGTTGAAAAGGTTTTTAAAACCCAGCAATCTAATATTCCCGGTCATCTCAAATTTTTAGGCGTGAAAAACGCCTTAATTTTGGGTTATGGTAAAGAAGGAAAAGTTACAGAACAATATTTAAAAAATAATTTTCCTTTGCTAAAAATTGGCATTGCAGACCAAAGCCTCGATAAAAATTATTTAAAAAAACAGGAAGATTTTGATATAGCAATCAAAACTCCGGGAATTCCTAAAAAATTAGTAAAAATTCCTTACACAACTGCAACAAATATATTTTTTTCTCAAATAAAAAACAACGGAAATAAAATTATAGGCATAACCGGCAGTAAAGGAAAAAGCACTACAACTTCTTTGATTTATGAAATTCTAAAACAGGCCGGAAAAGATGTAGAAATTTTAGGCAATATTGGCAAGCCCATGTTGCAGGCCATGCTAAACCCAGTTTCAAAAGATAAAATATTTGTTTTAGAACTTTCTTCCGCCCAGCTCGAAGATTTAAATGCATCGCCAGATATTGCTGTCGTAACAAATTTATTCCCAGAACATATGGATTATCATGGAACGGTAGACAATTACTACGGCGCCAAAAAAAATATTGTAAATTTTCAGCAAAATGGAGATGTTTTTGTATACAACCCGAAAAATAAAAAATTGATTAGCTGGTTAAAGGGACTAAAATCAAAATCAGTTCCGTTCACAAAAGTAATTCCGCTGAAAGACTCAGAGATTCCGTTGCTGGGCGAACATAACAAAAATAATATTAGGGCTGCAATATCCGTTGCAAGGGAATTTAGAATAAAAGATGATGTTATAAAATTAGCAATTAAAATGTTCAAGAGCCTGCCGCACAGGCTGGAATTTGTCGGAGAATTTAATGGAATAAAATTTTATGATGATGCAATTTCTACAACACCCGAATCGACAATAATGGCAATTGAAGCCTTAAAAAACATAGACACAATATTTTTAGGCGGGCAAGATAGAGGATATAACTTCGCGCAATTGGAAAAAATAATTAAAAAATATAAAATAAAGAATGTCGTGCTATTTCCAGATAGCGGGAAAAAGATAAAAGTTAAGGGGCTGAATGTTTTAAAAACTAAAAACATGGAGGAGGCGGTAGGGTTTGCTTTTAAAAATACGAAGTCCGGTAAAATTTGCTTACTTTCCTGCGCTTCGCCAAGCTATTCTTTATGGAAAAATTTTGAAGAAAAAGGCGACCAATTTCAACTCGTAATTAAAAAAATATTTAATGAAAAGAAGTTTTAATTATTTTTTGTTTTTTCTGGTGGTTTTTTTTAATGTCTTTGGTCTTTTGTTTTTAGCTACTTTATCTGCTCCAAGCTCATTAAAACAGTTTGGCACTACAAATTATTATTTATTTCATCAATTGTTTTTTGGCCTTTTACCAGGCGTCATTTTAGGATTTATCGCTTTTAAAACTCCTTTGCATTTTATTAAAAAAGTAGCTCCATGGCTTGTTTTGTTGAATCTTCTTGCTTTGGCAATTATTTTTATGCCGTTTTTAGGGTCGCGTTTTTGGGGGGCGAAAAGATGGCTGAATTTTGGATTCACAACCATACAGCCTTCAGAATTCTTGAAAATTACAGCAATTTTGTATTTATCGGCATGGATTTCAAGTAAAATATCAGAACAAGTTCAAGGGGGCTGGATAAACACGGCAAAAAAAGGTTATTATAATTTAATACATATTTTTCTGCCCTTCTTAATTTTTTTGGGGTTAATCTCGGTAATTTTAATTTTACAGCCGGATGTAAGCACTCTTGGGGTGATAAGTTTAACTCTAGCTGCAATATATTTTTCAGCCAGAACTCCTTTGTGGCATACACTTTTGATAATTGCAGCCGGAGTCAGCGCCTTGTTGCTATTAATTAAGTTTGAGCCATACAGATTAGATCGCTTGTTAATATTTTTGCATCCAGAAACCGACCCATTGGGAAAAGGATTTCAAATAAAGCAGTCTATGATAGCATTGGGGTCTGGCGGAGTTTTTGGAAAAGGACTAGGAATGTCTAGCCAGAAGTTTGGATATCTTCCGCAAGCAATGTCAGATTCTGTTTTTCCAATAATAGGTGAAGAATTAGGAATAGTTGGCTGCATTGTTTTAGTCGGTTTATTTATTTTATTTTTTTGGCTGGGAATTAAAATTGCAAAATCATCAAACGACAGATTTTCAAAATTAACAGCTGTAGGAATTACTTTTTGGATTGCCTTACAGGCATTTATTAATATGGCGTCTTCGGCTGGAATTTTCCCGCTAGCTGGAATACCATTGCCATTTTTTTCCTATGGCGGCTCGCACTTGGTCACAGAGCTCATTGGCATAGGACTTTTATTGAATATTTCAAAAAACACTTAACATGATGCCAATAATGCAAATGTTATGCCAATATCGC
>JBBTVU010000127.1:0-3401 GCA_038063115.1 Patescibacteria group bacterium
AAAATTCAATAATTCTGTAAAGTTTTTTTACTCCGCCTCCTTTGTGCCTTACTGTGATTCTTCCGGAATTTCCCCTGCCCACACTTCTTTTTATGTATTTTAAAAGATTTTTTTCAGCTTTCTTTTTTGTCAGCTGAGAAAAATCTATTCCTGTCATTCCCCTTCTTGATGCTGTTGTCGGCTTGTATATTTTCATGTAATTATAAAATCTCTATTTTTTGGCCTTCTGCAATTTTTACAACTGCCTTTGTATAACCTTTTCTAAAACCTTGTGTTTTTCCAATTCTTCTTTTCTTTGCCGGTGTTTTTATTATATTCACCGACAAAACATTAACTCCGTAAATTCCTTCAATTGATTTTTTGATTTCTGTTTTATTTGAATTGGCAATAACTTTAAAAGTGTACTGGTTGTTTTCGGATAAATTTGTCGCTTTTTCAGAAATGTGCGGCTCTTTTACCAAATCATAGCTAAAACCTTTGGTTCTCTTTTTTAAATTTGATGAAACTGAAACTGGCGCCTTTTCAACCGAAGTTTTCTCGGTCCTTTTAACCGGCTTTGCCTTCTCTGCTTCCTTCTTGCGTTTTAAAAAATCAAATAAAGCCATCATTTAATAAATGTATCTTTTATTGTTTTAATGCTTTCTTTTGTCATTAATAAATATTTATATGTCATTAAATCTACAATATTTAAATTTCTTGCCTCAAAAATTCCTGTTTTTTTTATGTTTCTCGCAGATAAAAATGCATTTTTATCGTATTTTGGCAAAGCAATTAACAAACTTTGTCCTGCGCATGGAAGCTTCAATAATGATTTTGCCACCGCTTTTGTTGCGGGTTTTGCCATTTCTAATTTATCTAAAACAACCAAATTTTTTTCCTTCGCCTTCTGGCTCAGGACCATAAATAAGGCCTTTCTTCTCATTTTTTTAGGAATTTCCCTTTCATAAATTTTATCGTTTCTTGGGCCAAAAGTAACTCCCCCGCCCTTCCACAATGGAGAACGGCTTGACCCGTGCCTTGCGCGGCCTGTTCCTTTTTGTCTCCATGGCTTTTTACCTCCTCCCCTTACTTCGCCCCTGTTTTTTGTGTGGGCTGAAATCTGCCTTTTGTTTGCCATTTGCGAAACAACAATTTGGTGAACCAAATCAGCGTTGAGTTTCACCTCAAAAATTTCTTTTGGCAATGAAACTTCGTCAACCACCTTTCCTTCTATATTATATAAATCAACTTTCATGATAAAATTAAGCGAAAATTTCTAACAGCCCTCCTTTGTTTCCGGGAACCGCTCCTCTTAATATTAATAAATTATTTTCTTTGTCTATTTTTTCAATTTTCAAATTTTTGACCGATATTCTATCGTATCCCATACGGCCTGGCATTTTTCTTCCTTTCATTACATGCTGTGGAAAACGGCAACCCGTTGAACCAATTGTTCTGTGTTCGTGTTTTACTCCGTGAGTGGCATTTCTTCCTGAAAATCCGTGTTTTTTAACTCCGCCCTGAAAACCCTTTCCTTTAGACATTCCTGAAACTTTTACTTTTTCTCCTTCAACGAAATTAGATACGCTAATTTCATCGCCTTCTTTCAGGCTGGCATCCGGCTCTCTGTATTCTTTTATATTTTTGTATTCTTTTCCCTTTAATGATTTCTTCATTTTAGACTTTTTTTCTATCTTTCTAAAACCAATCTGAAGAGCTTCGTATCCTTCTTTTTCTTTTGTCTTTTTTTGTAAAACATAACAAGGGCCGGCCAAAACCAAAGTAACCGGCACTATTTTACCGTTTTTATCAAACAACTGGGACATTCCAATTTTAGTGCCTAATATATATTTCATAACTAAAAGCTGGGCGATTGCCCAGCTGCGGCAATGTTGTTATCCCTCGCCTTCGGCTCGGGAAAGTTAACTATTGTCTAATAAATAATCTTATTATATTTTTATTGTAATGTCAACACCTGAAGGCAAATTCAAATCTCTTAAGGCTTCAATAATATCTGCGTTAGGACTGATAATATCTATGATTCTTTTATGGACTCTCATCTCAAACTGCTCTCTTGCGTCTTTGTGAACAAATGTAGATCTATTGACTGTAAACTTTAATATCTCTGTTGGCAAGGGAACAGGCCCCACAACTTCAGCTCCATAGCGGTTTGCTATGTCAATTATCTGACGAGCAGAATTATCAATTATTTTATGGTCATAGGCCTTAAGCTTTATTCTAAGCTTCTGCCTAATTTCCGGGGCTTCTTTCTCTTTTTGAACAGCCCCGCCTGCATCGCTATGCGAAGCATTGCGGGCAGGCTTTTTCTTTGTGGTTGGTTTTTTAACGGGCATAAGTGTCGCTGTTGCTCCCTTACTTGATAATTTTGGTTACCACGCCGGCTCCGACTGTTTTGCCTCCTTCTCTGATTGCAAAATTTCCTTTTTCTTCTAAAGCAACTGGAGCAATTAATTTAACTGTTAAATTTGCGGTGTCTCCAGGCATTACCATTTCTGTTCCAGCCGGCAAAGTTACATCGCCGGTAATATCTGATGTTCTGATATAAAGCTGAGGTTTGTATCCCGTAAAAAATGGAGTGTGCCTTCCACCTTCCTCTTTTGACAAAACATAGACTTCTCCCTCAAATTCTGTGTGAGGAGTAATAGAACCTGGTTTGCAAATTACTTGTCCTCTTTCAATATCTTCTTTTTTCAAGCCTCTTAACAAAATTCCAACATTATCTCCTGCCCTTCCTTCATCAAGAGATTTCTGGAACATTTCAACTGAAACAACAACTGTTTTTTGTGTTGGCCTCATACCAATTATTTCAACCTCTTCGTTTGGCTTTATAACCCCCCTTTCAATTCTTCCGGTAGCAACCGTTCCTCTTCCTTCAATTGAAAATACGTCTTCAATTGCCATTGCAAAAGGCTTGTCTAACTCTCTTTTTGGCTCTGGAATAAAATTATCGCAGGCGTCTAATAATTCAATGATCGGCTTGGCTGCCGGATCATCGGCTGAGGTTGCATCTAATGCCTTTAAAGCTGAACCTCTTATAATAGGAGTTTCATCTCCAGGATATTTATTTTTCTTTAAGAGTTCTCTAATTTCTGACTCAACCAAATCCAAAATTTCAGGATCGTCAACCATGTCGCATTTATTCATAAACACAACCAATGATGGCAATCCTACTTGTCTAGCTAACAAAATGTGTTCTTTGGTTTGGGGCATTGGTCCGTCTGGGGCAGAAACTAACAAAATTCCGCCGTCCATTTGAGCCGCTCCCGTAATCATGTTTTTAATGTAATCTGCGTGCCCCGGGCAGTCAATTAAGGCGTAATGTCTCTTTGGAGTCTCGCACTCAAGGTGAGTTATAGAAATAGTTACCCATCGTCTTTATGCAGGCGTCTATGAATTTGGGT
>JBBTVU010000128.1:0-3685 GCA_038063115.1 Patescibacteria group bacterium
AAGACAGGGGGATAATTATCAATGAGCCGTCGGTTGTGGCAATTAATAATAAATCGGGGCAAATTCTGGCCATTGGAGAAGAAGCAAAAAAAATGGTTGGCCGCACGCCATCTTATATTACAGCCACAAGGCCATTGGTTAATGGAGTTATTTCTGACTTTGAAGTTACAGAGCAGATGCTAAAATATTTTATTGAAAAAGCTGCCGCTTCAAGTAAAAAATTATTTGGCGCAGGATACTTTCCAAGGGTAATTATTGGAATTCCTTGCGGAGTTACTGAAGTTGAAAGAAAAGCTGTTAGAGATGCCGCAAAAAGCGCCGGAGCCAGAACAGTTTTTCTAATTGAGGAACCATTGGCCTCTGCTATTGGGGCAAAATTGCCAATTCAGGAAGCAGGAGGAAATTTTGTTGTTGATATTGGCGGAGGAACCACAGAGGTGGCAGTGATTTCACTTGGAGGAATTGTCGTTTTTAAATCTTTAAGAATTGCCGGCGATAAGCTCAATGACGATATTATACAGTTTGCCCAAAAAGAATATAAGCTTTTAGTTGGAGAAAGAACCGCTGAATTTATTAAAATAAACATTGGTTCAGCTATGCCCTTAAAAGAAAAGAGGGAGATGCCAATGCGCGGAAGAAATTTAGTGACAGGTTTGCCAGAAGAAGTTGTTATTTTTAACGATGATGTTCAGCGCGCCTTGGAAAGATCAGTAAAACAAATAATTGCTGCAATAAAAACAACGATTGAAGAAACTCCGCCAGAACTTTTGTCCGATGTCATGACAAACGGAATTTATTTAGCCGGCGGCGGGTCATTGTTAAGAGGCCTTGATGCTTTGATTACAAAAGAAACAAAAATGCCTTGTAAAATTATTGACGATCCATTGACCTCGGTTGTCAGGGGAGCAGGAATTGCTTTAGAAAATATAGAAACTCTGTCTGATGTTATGTCAAAAGACGAAGAAGGCGACGCTCCATTCTAATTTTGATATTATAAAGTAATGATTACAAAAGAAGAGGTCGTAAAAATTGCAAAACTTGCCAGGTTGGAATTAACGGAAGAGGAAATTAAAAAAATGCAAAAGGATTTGTCGTCTATTTTGGATTATTTTGAGTTGCTGAAAAAAGCCGGCAGACACCCGACGTCTATCCAGCTGGATAGACGTCGGGTGTCTAACCAACTGCGTAAAGACGAAGTAATGCCGCAGAAGGGGGAGGTGATTGAAAAGATAATTCAGGCGTTCCCCGATAAAAAGGATGATTATATAAGGGTAAAACCAATTTTATAATGGATTTAACAACTCTCACAATTAAGCAAGCCCACGAAGGATTAAAAGATAAAGAATTTGCTTCTGTTGATTTAACAAAAGCGTATTTAGAAAAAATCAAGAAAAGCGATTTAAATTCTTTTTTGTCTGTTACAGAAGACTTGGCAATAGCGCAAGCAGAAGAAGCTGACATAAAAATAAAATCTGGGGAATTTGGAATGCTTTGCGGAATTCCTTATGCAGTCAAAGACGCAATTTTGGTTGAAGGAGAAAAATGCACAGCAGCATCAAAAATTTTAGAAAATTATGTTGCTCCTTATGACGCCACTGTTATAAAAAAATTAAAAAATCAAGGAACAGTAATTTTAGGAAAAACAAATTTAGACGAATTCACAATGGGAGCATCGGGAGAAAACTCGGCGTTTGGGGTAACAAAAAATCCGCACGATAAAACGCGAGTTGCTGGCGGTAGTTCTTCTGGATCTGCTGCATGCGTGTCGGCAAATGAAGCAGGTTTTTCTTTGGGCTCTGATACTGGCGGGTCAATAAGGCAGCCGGCATCTTTTTGCGGAGTTGTTGGGTTGTGCCCAACTTATGGCGCTGTTTCAAGGTATGGTTTAATTGCCCATGCATCTTCGTTTGATCAGATTGGACCTTTTGGAAAAAATATTGAAGACGTAAGAACTGTTTTTAAGGTAATTTCAGGAAAAGATAAAATGGACGCAACAACGGCAGAATATAAATTTGAAGAATCTAACGCAAAATTAAAAGGATTGAAGATTGGAGTGCCAAAAGAATATTTTGCCAAAGGGTTAGATAAAGAAGTTGAAAAAATAATTCGGGTGGCAATAAAAAAAGCAGAAAACGAGGGGGCAAAAATTGTGGAAATTAGTTTGCCAACTACCGAGTACGCTCTTGCATGCTATTATATACTTGTTCCCTCGGAGGCTTCTGCAAACTTAGCGAGGTTTGATGGAATAAAATATGGACACTCCGAAATTAGAAATCCGAAATCCGAAATCCGAAACCTATTAAGTGTTTATTTAAAAAGCAGGGGAAAAGGTTTAGGAATTGAACCAAAAAGAAGAATTATGGTTGGGACATACTGTTTGTCATCGGGATACTACGATGCCTATTATAAAAAAGCCCAGGAAGTAAGACAATTAATACGCGAGGATTTTAAAAAATCATTCGAAAAAGTTGATTTACTATTTTGTCCGGTTTCACCTTTTCCGGCGTTCAAAATTGGAGAAAAGACGGATGATCCGCTTTCAATGTATTTATCGGATATCTATACGGTGGCTGTAAAATTGGCGGGTTTGCCAGGGCTCTCCCTGCCTGCCGGTAAAATTGGCGATTTACCAGTTGGTTTACAGATAATTGGAAACCACTTTGAAGAGAACAAAATACTTTCAATTGCCTCCGAGCTTGAGAAAGTGATATAATCAATTAATGAGCTGGGAATCATTCTATAAATTATTAGGAATTAGAGATTTTATTTATTTTATTTCAGATCCGCAAATACAGGATGCGCTTTTTCCAGTAAAGTTAGTTTTTGTTTTTTTTGCGATGTTCTTTTTGTGCGGAGTGATATATTTTATGATAAACTCCAGCTGGCTGCAATATAAATTTTTAGAGGATGTGACAGAATTTTTATCGTGGCAGTCTTACGGGTTGCGGGCAATAACAAAGCGGTGGAAAAAAATTAAAGAAAAATTAGACACAGGAGTTGAAGCAGAATATAAATTAGCAATAATCGAAGCAGATGATTTTCTTGGAGAAATGTTGGAAGAAAGGGGATTTTTGGAGAAAACTTTTCAGGAGTCGGTAAAAAAAGCCGGCAAAGGAATGTTGCCTAATTTAGAAGAAATTTTATCTGCGCACGAATTAAGAAATTCTATAGTTTATAATCCGGATTTTAAAATAGACGTAGAAACGGCTAAAAATATTCTGGCAGTTTATGAAACTACGATAAATAATTTAGGGGTAGCATAATTATCTAGAGAATAGCGAGCTTGTTCCAACCGAAAAAAGTATAGTGCTGATGGCAACTAAACTTATCAGCACTATCCAAGTAATTTTAAAAAGCGTTTTTGCTTTAATTTTTTTCATAGTTTTTTCTTTTAATGGTACCAGATTTTAATAAAAAACAAAAGAGGGGATTTTCTAAACGCAATTTATATTTAATCGCCGGCGGAATTTTATTTTTGGCCGTCTCCGCGCTGTTAATTTTCGCAGACATAAAAATATATAAAGAAAAGCAAAAACTTAAAACACAACTTGATGTTTATAAAAAACAAATTAAGGAAATTGAAGATAGAAACAGAGCATTAAAAGAGGGGATAGCAGAGGCAAATAACAATGATTATGTAGAAAAAATTGCCAGAGAGGAATTAGACCTGCAAAAGCAAGGAGAA
>JBBTVU010000129.1:0-1667 GCA_038063115.1 Patescibacteria group bacterium
GTTATTAACTCATAAGAATTCTTCTGAGTATATTATTTTTGACTTTTTATTACCGGAAATAAAATTGGCTTTGGATTTTTCAACATATGCAGATATTTTTTTTATCTTTTCCAAAAGCTCTTTTTTCATTTCTAAAACCCTTGGCGGCATTGTCGAAAATTGATGGGGATCTTTTATAAACTTCCCAATTTTTCTTTCTTTTTTTCCAACTTCTTCAAACTCCACGACTGCTCTTTGATGGGCGGCTCTTGTTACTGTTCTTAAAATTACAGGAATGTTAAATTTTTCAGAAATTTCAAATCCTAATTTTGTAAAATCATAACACTCTTGCGGATCAGCCGGCTCTAAAACAGGAATATGCCCCAAAAAAGCATATGCTCTTGAATTTTGCTCTGTTTGGGCCGAGCTCCAACATGAAGGATCGTCAGCAACCACAATTACCATTGGGGCTTTAGTTCCAGTAAAAGCCAAAGGAAGAAGGGCGTCGGAACAGACATTTATCCCAAAGCTCTTCATATTTACCAAACTTTTTAATCCTGAAAAACTTGCTCCAATTGCAGCCTCGAGCCCGGTTTTTTCATTTGTTGACCATTCAACATAAACTCCTTTTTCTTTTGCAATTTTTGCAAAATCGTCGCCAATTTCAGCAGAAGGGCACCCCGGATATCCGGAGACAAAATCTACTCCGGCTTTTAAGGCCCCTTTTATAATTGCTTCATTTCCCAATAAAACTTCTTTCATTAAATTACAATATTAATTAACTTATTTGGGACGAAAATTATTTTTGCGATTTTATTTTTTCCAACTAAAATTTTAATTTTTTCGCTTTTTAACGCCGACTTTTCTGCTTCTTTTTGTGAAAGACCGGAGTTAGCTGTTATTTTATCTCTAACTTTACCGTTTACCTGCACAATTAACAAGACCTTCTCTTCTTTAATTAATTTTTCATCATATTTTGGCCATTTTTGAATGCAGCATGATCCGCTAAAACCAGCCAAACTCCACAATTCTTCGGCTAAATGCGGAGCAAACGGGGACAAAATCTTTAAAAAATCTGCCAAATCTTTTTTGTCCATCCCGTCTTTTGAAACTTGCCAAGTATTCACAAATTCCATCGTTGAAGAAACTGCTGTATTAAATTTCATTAATTCAATATCCTCGCTGACTTTTTTGATTGTTTTATGTAAAATCTTTTTTAAACTTTCTTCGGTTTTAGCTGCAAAAGTTTTTTGTGAAAGCTTGTAAATTTTTTCGATAAATCTGTGAGATCCAACAACTCCTTTTGTGTCCCAGGAAATCATTTGGTCAAAAGGCCCCATAAACATTTCATAAATTCGCAGTGTATCGGCTCCATATTGTTTTACGACAGAATCTGGATTTATAACATTTCCTTTACTCTTTGACATTTTAATTCCGCCCTCGCCCAAAACCATTCCGTGCGAAGTTCTTTTTTTATAAGGCTCGTTTCCAACTTGTTTTGGAACAACTCTAATATCCCATAAAAATTTGAAAATAAACCTTGAATACAATAAATGCAAAGTTGTATGTTCCATACCTCCGTTATACCAGTCAACGGGCATCCAATATTTTATATTTTTTTCGTTCCAGTCGAGTTTCGGATTTCGAGTTTCGGATTTCGAGTTTCCGAGCATGGCATATGCGAGGTA
>JBBTVU010000130.1:0-4601 GCA_038063115.1 Patescibacteria group bacterium
CTAATTTTGCTTCAGCGTCGGCTTTTAATTTTTGTAAAATCATTGCCGAAATTTCAGCAGGGTTCAGCCATTTGTCGCCCATTTTAACATCTACCCCGCCGTCTGCTGATTCTCTTAATTCATAAGGTAAAAGTTTTTTATCTCTCTGAACTTCTGCGTCTGTAAATTTTCTGCCAATTAATCTTTTAACAGAAAAAATTGTGTTGTGCGGATTTGTGACGGCTTGCCTTTTTGCCAAAACTCCTACAACCCTTTCTCCAGATTTTGTGATTGCCACAATAGAAGGCGTAGTTCTTGCCCCCTCTTTATTTTCTATTATCTTCGGCTCCCCTGTTTCTACCACCGCCATTGCCGAAAATGTTGTTCCTAAATCTATACCAAGTATTTTTGACATATATTTTTTTGATTATTTTTATTTTATTTATTTTGGTAATACCACATTTTTGACGGCCGTCAGAATTGTAGTATCACCATTTTTTATTTATTTTTTGTTTATTTATTTAATTTTATTATTTTAAGATGTTTTCAATGTATTTTGCGGGGCGACAGATGCCAATGTTTGCTGGAATGTCTAATATCTGGCCATTGGAAGTCGGAATTCTTGAGGAAATTTTTGCGCTGACAATTCCAATAACTTTTCCGCTATCAACCGAGAATACCGGCGACCCGCTTGAACCGTTATTTGTGTGGGTATCTACCAAGAAAAAGTGCATTGTACCGTCTGCTGCCCTTCTTTTTATAGAACTTACCATACATTTATTTGTTGTCATTGTTATTCCAAAACCCATATTCAGCATTTCTGTTGCTAAAGGATAACCAATATAAACAATTTCATCGCCCTCTTTTAATTTTTCTGAATCCCCCACACCATCAATTGTTTCAAACGAAGTTCGCCCTGAGCCTGCCGAAGGGCTTCCCTCCGATACAATTTGCATTAAAGCCACGTCATTTTCTTCGTCAATTTTTAACAATTTTATGTGGCATCTGTCGTAATGCATTAAATTTTTATTGTCGGTTTTTCCTGGCACCGAAGCTCCAATATATTGCAACTCATTTTCAACCACTGTTTTATAAACGTGCGCATTTGTAATAAATTTTCCGTCGGTAGAAATAATAAACCCGGTTCCCCGAATGCTCATTTTATTCTGGTTATTTTCTCCGGGAATTACTACATCTACCAAAACAATTGCATTTCTATTTTTCTCAATAATTTTTTGTATATTCATAATTTTATTTGCTAATTTAGCCAATTCCCACATAACCGACTAATTTTATCGGTTATAGTATTTTTTTACTTAATTAATTTTTGCCATTTTTTTAATCGTTTTGGGTGAAGATAATATTTTTTAATATCGCTAGTGTGTTCTTTTAGATATTTGTCCACATTAAAAGATGGAATAGCCCCTTTTTTACGCCGTTTTAGATATCTGCTCATTATGCGATTTGGCAATTTCATGACACCATTTGGCATATTCTTTTTTGACATTAATTTTCCGCGCCATTTTATTTTGATATCTTTACCTTGGCTGGTCTTATTAGTTTGTCATGCATTATGTAGCCGCGCTGAATTTCTTCTATCACTATGCCAATTTCTTTTAAACCAGAGTTATCTTGAACCTCTTCAACCACTTCCATAAATTCCGGGTTAAATGATTCGCCCATTGTCCTGATTGGCTCAATTCCCTCTTTTACCAAAAAATCCTCAAGCTGTTTTTTTATTTGCAAAATTCCCGGGTCAGATATATGTTGTGCCGCAAGACATAAATTGTCTAAAATCGGGATTATTTTTAAAATTATTTCCTCGTTTGCATATTTTACCAGCTGGCTAATTCTTTCCATTTCTTCTTTTTTATAGTTCAAAAAATCAGCGCGCTCCCTTTTCCAGCCATTCAAATACTCTTCGCACTTTGCTTTTGCGTCATCAAGATATTTTTGCAGTTCCTCTAATTTTTTGTCTTCTTGTGCCATTCGTCTAATATATTTAATATTTCAAATAAATTGTCGTTTTCTAAAGATTGCATTATTTCCTCTGCCATTTTTATTTCATGCTCAATTTGCTGATGGGCAAACCTGATTTGCCGCACAAAGAAATCCTCAAACTCATCTTCGCGCTCAGTTAAAATTTTATCGGCAAAATGTCTATAAGCCCTTTTTGTTGGAACTCTTCCGGCTGAAACATGGGGCTGAGTAATAAATCCTTTTTCGGTCAATCCTTGCAAATCGTTTCTTATTGTCGCGGGGCTGACATCCAAATCAGCTCTTTTTTTCAGGAGCTTTGAACTTACTGGTTCTGCTGTATCAATATACTCCTTAATTAACGCGTTCAAAATTTTTTCCTGCCTTTCTGTAATCATACGTTTAATTATATATTTTAATTCTACTCCCGCTGGCACTCTCCTGTCAAGAGTGCAAGCAAAAACTGCTAAAAACAAAAACCTCTCAAAACGAGGCCTGATTAACGTAAAAAGGCTCCAAGTTCTCGCTTGGAGCCGTCGCCAACGATTTGGCCAATCCACCAGCCAATCTGGGCACCCTGTTGAATAATAAACTTTCCATCACGATTCTCGCACATGGCAACCTCCGTACGCAAAAGAGACAGAACTGATTTTTTATACTACTCCCCAATTTTTAGCATGTCAACCTCAAATATCAAAGTTGAGTCTGGAGGAATAACTCCGCCTGCTCCAGTCGTACCATAACCTAATTCTGGCGGAATTGTTAATTTTCTTTTTTCTCCAACCCGCATTCCTAAAACTCCCAATTCCCAGCCTTTTATAACCCTATTCTGACCTAATGTAAATTGAAACGGCGTGCTTCTGTCTATTGATGAATCAAATTTTGTGCCATTTTTTAATGTGCCCACATAATCTACTGTAACCGCGTCTCCGGGTTTTGCCTGAGTTCCTGTTCCCTCTTTTAATATTTCAACTTTCATGCCTTGAATCATTTCGTAGTTGCCGAAATTTGCATTTTTTAAAAAATAAACTCCAGCAGTTACAATTATTAATATTATTATAATAATTATAATATTTTTTGTATTCATATTTTTAAAAAGTTAACAATTATATTTTTATTTTAGTTTAGATATTCCTTTTTTGCAACTAGAATCATTCTGTTATACGTATTTTACCATATGGATTTGATCGTAAAATTTGCCATGAAATATTCTGACTTTCTTAAGGATGTGGGCTGTTTTAAACCCGAATTTTTTGTAGAGATTTACTGCAGGAATATTTTTGGCAAAGGCATCAAGCACCACCACCTTAATGCGCATAACTCTTTTTGCTTCTGTTATAACAACCCTTAAAAGTTTTTCTCCAATCCCCCTCCTTCTCGCTTCTTTTCTCAAGCCTATTCCAAGATCGCCGATAAAACGCAGCGCCGGTTTTTCTTCAATATCAATTTTTGCATGGCCGACAACCTGCCCTTTTATTTCAACCACCAAGCGGACCTCTGTTTTTTTCTTAATTTTATCCAGATGCAATTTCATCCATTCTTGCATACGTTTTTTTGTCCAATATTCATGCGTTGTAAAGGACCTTTCGTCAACCAGGGAGTTAAAATATGAACGCAAATCGTTCTCGTCTTTTGGCTCCATGTAACGGAAAATAACAACCTCTCCGTTGGATTCAAAACGTTTTACAACCTTATTGTTTTTCATAAATTTTATTTTAATTATTTTACAATGCTACCCTCAGGGATTTCTTTGTCTGGGTGCAATAAAATTTAAAGATTCAACAACACGGCCGTCTTGTATTTATAAAAGCTTGTATATTTACAAGACGGTCTCTGTTCTGTTATTGTATCGCGAAATTTTAACTATATCGCAGGATTTTAAATTTATAAATGACGTTTTGGCCATTTTAAATTATCTTTGGGCATAGTCGCAAATGTCTTTAAAATCGCAGTACTGGCATTGCCAGCCGGGCGTTGGCTCAAATTCGCTATTTTTTATTTTTTCTATTTCTTCTATAATCTTTATTTTTTGTTTTTCTAACTCCCGATCTGTGCCCAAAAAAGAAGCCTTTTTACCATCTTCTAAATAATAATATGTTAATTCTTTTGGTTTTATTTTGAAAACTTCTTCGGCGGCAATTTGATAAATTAAAAGCTGTTCTTTGTTTTCAAAATCTAACTTGTCTTTTGATTGGCCTGTTTTATAGTCAATAATTTCAATGCCATCTTTTCCATTGTCTATGCGGTCTATTACTCCAAACAAGGTGTTATTTTCTATTTTTAAATTAAACGGTGTTTCCAAAGCCAATGAATTATTTATTTTTAAAATCTCCGGAGGATTTTTAGAAAATTCTTCAAAAAAATTTTTGATTATTTTTTTACCGAGCTTGTAATATTCGTCTTTCTGTTTTTTTGACTCGTACCATTCGTCAATCCAATCTCGCTCAAAAATCTCTTCTAAAGCTTTAAAGGACACCCGATGTCCTTCGGGGGACATCGGGTGTCCCCCAGCTTCACCAAATAAATTTTCCTGCTTTACGGTTTTATTTTCATTCACTCTTTTTAAAAACTCATACAATGTGTTGTGCATTGTTTTCCCAAAAGAAAAAACCGCGTTGCCTTTTACCGGAATTTTAAGGATATGG
>JBBTVU010000131.1:0-5764 GCA_038063115.1 Patescibacteria group bacterium
CCTGTCTAAAGCCGTCTTTGTGCATTAACTGAAAAGTTATAACATAACCATTCAGCCCAAATTTTTCACCAATCTGCATTATTACAAAAAAATCTTCTGGATTTTCACCATTCTCTTTTATTTTTTGCATTACTGCATTTATTGCCATTAATTGTTGATCTCCAAATCTTCCAAGCGGTATTTTTCCTTTCAAGTCAGAAAAAGTTTTTGCTCCAATTGATTCTGGAGAGCAATTGGTAAATTTAAAACTATCAATCACGGTTCTGAAAAATTCATTTGGAAACTCTATTGTATGCAAAATACCAATAATCATAGAAAAATCAGAGCCATAAAATTCATAAGCGGCCTTTTGATTTGGGACTAAAGCTTGCGTCGCAATTTTTATTTCTGAATATTCAACGCCATTTGAATTTTTTATCTTTGATCCAATTTGAGTTCGCGTCATGCCCGGATAATTTTTACCTGTTTTTTGAATAATCATTATTACTACTGTTCCATTGAGTGTTGTAATCTTCAGGTCGCATAAATTAACTTCTTTTGCAAACGCTTCATAAGGCTCAATTTTCCACCCTTTGAACACAGGGTAATTGAAGGTAAATCCGCTCATCCCTGGGCAGGAAAAGTCGCGAATCTCTACTGTTTTATAATTTTGATTTGAAGGCTTATTTAAAAATGAAAATATTGTCATAAATATTAGAACTAAAATTAATATTGTTAAAACCGCTACTAAAATTAGAAATCTTTTTTTCATATTTCAATTTAATTAATAATAGTTCCAATAAATGGTTTGTTGTTTAAAAAATCTTCAAGGCGATCTAAATTCTTGCCATTAATCATTACCACTTTTAATTTTAATTTTTCAGCCATTTTTGAAGCTCTCGGATCAAATGGCATAGACAAACCTGGCGTCCATTTATTACCCACAATTTTTTGAAAATCTTTCCAGCTTATTTCTTTTATTGCTTTTGCATCTGGAAATTGCTTTGGGTCTTTGTTGCAAACATAATCAATGTTTGTAAGATTGATTATTGTTTTTATATTATAAGTTTTTGCAATCTGGACCGAAACATAATCAGTGGACCAGCCGGGCTTCCAACCGCCGGCAACCACAATATTTTTTTTATTTGTTATTTTTTTTGTTGGGTCTTCAATTATTTTTGAATCTGCTAAGTTGCCAAATAGATGTTTTATCACTTCTGCATTTAATCGTGAAATTTTAATTCCCATCCAGTCTCTATTAGTATTATTTGCGCCGAACTCTGCCAATGCTTTTTGGTATATTCTGCAAATTTTACCTCCGCCAACAATAATAAAAAATCTTGTCTTGTTAATATATTTTTCTAAACAGTGCTTAAAATTCTTCAAAAAACCAAAGTCAATCTCCCCAGGAGCCACCAAACTCCCTCCTAATGAAATTATAATAGTTTCTTTATTTATCGCCATATTATTTAATTTTTTCTTTCAGTTCTTATTTCCACAATAAATCGCTTACAATTTTTTCTTGTTTTATATCATAAATCATAGTTCTGCTCTTTCCGCTAGGGTTTCCCACCTTATTGCAATTTTCTGGCTTAAAATCATCCTTATGAGATAATTCATATGTTACACTCTCTGCAACACGAATTCCTTCGGCGTTTGTCTTTACATCTGGCGTGGTTGTCGCATAAAAATCATTCGGATTTTCTTTGTCTTCTATTAATTTTTTAACCACTTCTTGCGCTCCCTTTGCGGCCAAGCCCTTTAAATAATCTTCAGAATATAAGTAGTATTGGCTCACTAATTTTTTTAGTGGCAAAGCCCCAATGGTTTCCGGCGAACAAGTAAATTTGAATGTTTCAATTATTTTATCTACAAAAACTTTTCCTGAATACCCGTTACCCTCGTGCATAAACGGATAAATAGTAACAGTAGAATCGCTTGCGTAAAAATTCATAAATGGCAACCCTTCTGAAATTTCTGGATTATCATACCGCAGAATCATATAATATTTTGCTCCGTTCTTATTAGTCTTAATATTCGGATTATTTTCTATTGTTGAATTATTCGGACCCTTATATGCATATTCGCTTTTAACAATTTTAATCTGCGGAGCAGCGTCAAAATCTATATTGCTGGGATTATTTAAGTATAAAATATATTCGCTGTCGCTGACTTTTTTAATACTGGCGAATTCCCAGCCTTTAAAAACAGGATATTCAAAACTAAATCCGGGAATTTCGGAAAATGTTTTTGTTTCTATAATTTTTGGTCTTTTCAAAAAATAAAATATTCCCATAATTATTAAAATTATTAATAATATTATTAAGATGATGACCAATATTAAAAGTTTTTTATTCATATATTTTTTATTAATAATATTTCATTTAATAATAGTGCCGATAAACGGCTTGTTATTTAAAAAATCTTCAAGGCGGTCTAAATTCTTGCCATTAATCATTACCACTTTTAATTTTAATTTTTCAGCCATTTTTGAAGCTCTCGGATCAAATGGCATAGACAAACCTGGCGTCCATTTATTACCCACAATTTTTTGAAAATCTTTCCAGCTTATTTCTTTTATTGCTTTTGCATCTGGAAATTGCTTTGGGTCTTTGTTGCAAACATAATCAATGTTTGTAAGATTGATTATTGTTTTTATATTATAAGTTTTTGCAATCTGGACCGAAACATAATCAGTGGACCAGCCGGGCTTCCAACCGCCGGCAACCACAATATTTTTTTTATTTGTTATTTTTTTTGTTGGGTCTTCAATTATTTTTGAATCTGCTAAGTTGCCAAATAGATGTTTTATCACTTCTGCATTTAATCGTGAAATTTTAATTCCCATCCAGTCTCTATTAGTATTATTTGCGCCGAACTCTGCCAATGCTTTTTGGTATATTCTGCAAATTTTACCTCCGCCAACAATAATAAAAAATCTTGTCTTGTTAATATATTTTTCTAAACAGTGCTTAAAATTCTTCAAAAAACCAAAGTCAATCTCCCCAGGAGCCACCAAACTCCCTCCTAATGAAATTATAATAGTTTCTTTATTTATCGCCATATTATTTAATTTTTTCTTTCAGTTCTTTAAAAAGTTCTAAAAATTTAGGCAGTTTATTGTAAAGAGCGTCAGCGAATTTTTCATCGTAGGTATGGACGGCCAGGTTTCTTTCGTCGCAAATTTTATCCCAAAGATCTTCATAATTGATTACGCCACGCTTAAATCCTTCTTTAAAACAATCTTTTGGTGACAAGCACGTTACTCCTTTCTCCTGGTATAAATATGATTTTAAAGCTTTCCATGCCGCATCAAAACACAATTCAAATCTCTTAATAGCAGAATCCCGATACTCCTCATTTTTTTCTTTTTTCAAAATTTCTTCAAGTTTTTTTAATGTTTTTAAAAACTTCTCTTTTTCGCTTTTTAATTTTGTCATAGTTTTTTTAGTTAATATATTCTTTATTTTGCGAAACAACTTCTATAAAATTTTTATCAGCGCTTTTAAAATCAACAACATCAAATTTATATAATGTGGGTATTTTTTCATTCAAGTCTTCTCGTATGTCGTAGACTGTACCATAAGGAATTTTTTTGGGACCTTCAATGCCAATATCAATATCCGATCTTTCATGGCTTTCGCCGCTTACGCGGGAGCCAAAGAAAAAAACCTTGTATTTTTTCAAATCAAGATGTTTACCCACAATTTTCAAAATTTCCTTTTTCAATTTTTCTTCAGAGTAATACTCTAATTTCATATTATTCCAGTTTATCCTATTCTACCCAAAATTTAAAGGGCTTATTACGGTATTATATAATATTAAGATTATTTTACTAAATTTCTATCGATACTAAGATTTGTAAAGCTTCACATTTGTTAGTATTATATTTTTATAATAAAAAAGCCCCGGGCAGACGAACTTAATCATCTGCTCGGGGACCCGACGTCATTAGGCAAGCCCAAAACCTATTTTTTTTTCTCGGGGATCACGTGTCGCGAAACCATCGGCATCTTGATTGAAGCGATTCACAATCACCTCGACTTTACCACATTGAGGGAGACAGAGAATGGCAAACCCCTCTAACGACCGCAAGACAGAATCGGCGAGATGTTGACGAATTGCGTTTGTTCGTTCCGGCTTTTCAAATAAGCCCAAAATGGAACAAATCAGCTCCTCACCCAAGCAGTTTTGTACGAGATCGACGGGGAAAAAAACTGAGATTTCACTCTCCCAAAGACCCAGTGGAGCGCTGGCAGCCATTTGAAGTTGGCGAATCAAACTTTCCAGTTTGCCTTGGCCAACGTCATTGGGTATTCCATAAACAATCAACACGGGCATTGGATTGCCTCCAAACAAGAAGTGATTGTTGCCGAAAAGGACTATGCAAACATTAGCATAAAAACAAAAGCTTGTCAACAGTGATTTTGTGTGATAAGATAAGGTCATGAACCCCGTTAGAAATTCGGGTGTTCATATGTAAGTAAATGGAATTTGCCCCAAATAAAAATTAAGGCAGATTTCTAACGGGGTGAAGATATATTCAGAAAATAAAAAAGCCTATTATGACTATGAGATACTCGAAAAGTTCGAGGCGGGTTTGGTTTTGCTTGGCACCGAAGTTAAATCAATTAGGGGCGGACACATTGCTTTAGCCGGGTCTTATGTTATTTTAAGGGACGGAGAAGCTTTTTTAATAGGGTCAAAAGTGCCTGCTTACCAGCCAAAAAACGCTCCAGACGGATATAATTCTGAAAGGCAGAGAAAACTTCTTTTAAGCAAAAAAGAGCTAAATTATCTTGCTGGAAAGTCTAGTATGAGGGGTTTTTCTTTGGTGCCCTTGAAAATACATGCGAACAATGGTAGAATAAAGCTCGAATTCGGGTTAGCTAAAGGAAAGAAGAAATTTAATAAAAAAGAGAAAATAAAGAAAAGAGACATAGAAAGAGAGGTTAACCGCGAATTATCAAAATAATTTGGGGATGCAAGTTTTGATGGATTGTTCTTTAAAGCAAGGCAAGTTGAGCTTTTTCAGGGCTCGTTAATATCTGGAAAAAAACATAATTGCTAATTTTAATTTTAATAAGCAACCCGCGTTAGCTTTCGCTTAATGCGGCATCTTCACCATTGACTCCTAATAAATGAATGAAGGTGTTATATTATTAGGATAGAAAACTTTATTCCTCGGAAAGTTTTTGAAATTAAGAGGATAAGGCATTAAAAATTTTGTTATTTTTTTATTTAGTGCTCGAACATCAAAAATGACTAAACTTGTAGAATTGCTTTAAAAAACTTTTCAGACGGGATTTCAATATCCCCATCTCCACATAATAAAAATTAATTTGAATAAAGTATTAATAAACAATTTTATAAGGGCAAAAGAGGTAAGAGTAATTTCAGAAACCGGCGAACAGCTCGGGATTATGAATATATTCCAAGCAATTGATTTAGCAAAATCGCACGGATTAGATTTAATACAGGTTACTGAAAAAGTTGAACCTCCGGTTTGCAGAATTGCCAATTATGGAAAATATCTTTACCAACAGCAGAAAAAAGAAAAGAAAATGGCAAAGCCCAAGGGCGGCGAATTAAAAGAAATACGGCTGACTTTTAATATTTCACCTCACGATATGGAAATAAGGGCAACGCAAGCGAAAAAATTTTTAAATGAAGGAGATAAAGTAAAAATAAATATGTCGTTGCGAGGAAGAGAAAAAGCAATGGGAGATTTTGCTAGGCAAAAAGTAATATCATTTTTAGAAACACTAGATAAATTAATACCAAT
>JBBTVU010000132.1:0-2623 GCA_038063115.1 Patescibacteria group bacterium
CTAAACTTTCCGTGCAACTTATGAGTTTTTAAACTTGCATCAAAGGAGTCTACGCGAAAAATTTTTCTTTTGCTTTTGCTAAATCTTTCAAGGAGTCTGGAAGTTTTTTATACTTACGGATAAATTCTGGAGAATAAAAAACTTGCATAATTAATCTAGATCGGCAAGTGATTTTAAAATTTTCCCTTTTCCGGCTTTAAATTCTGCCTCACTGCGCTGAACGCTTCTCCACAGTTCTTCTTCCTCCAATCTTTCGCGGATAAGCTCGCGCAGAAACTCGCTTTTACTGGAATATTTGCCTCTTTTTATTGTTTTTTCCAGCTCGGCAGCAAGTTTTTTTGATAATGATATGTTTATTATTTTTCTCATAACTTTATTGTAACAAACTGTATTACAGCCTATCAATAGTTAAACTTTCGCGCCGCGGAGGGCGGCGATGCGTTCTTCCACGGGCGGGTGGGTCATAAAAAGTTTTACAAACCACTGGGTTTTTTGTTTTCCTTTATATGGCGAATCAATAAACAGAGAGCTTGTTGCGTCATTTGTGACGCGCATTGGGGTTGGATCTGAAGAAATTTTTTCCAACGCTGAAGCCAGGCCTTCGGGGTATCTTGTCAAGAGCGCACCGCCGGCGTCTGCTAAAAATTCTCTTTTTCTGGAAATTGCCAGTTGCACCAAAGTGGCTGCAATAGGAGCTAAAATTGCCGCAACAATTCCTAAAATTACCAGTAATGCTCCTGCTTTATTGTCGTCATCACGATTGCGTCCGCCCCAAAAACTTATTCGCATAAAAAAGTTTGCCAAAATTGCCACAACTCCGGCCAAAATTGCCACAACGGTACTTAACAGCATATCTTTATTTCCAATATGCGAAAGTTCGTGCGCCAAAACCCCTTCTAATTCTTTTTTATTTAATCTTTGCAAAATTCCCTGTGTTACCGCAACAACCGCATGTTTTGCATCTCTGCCTGTTGCAAAAGCATTGGGCTGCATTTCAGGAATAATATAAATTTTGGGAACGGGAAGACCAGCTGTTATACATAAATTTTCTACAATATGGTAAAGCTCGGGATTTTGATTGTGTTCAACCGGCTGCGCGCGGTACATTGCCAGAACAATTTTGTCCGACCACCAGTAGCTTCCAAATGAAGAAAAAACGCTGAAAATAACCGCAATATACAAAAACGCGCTATCGTTTAAAAGATAACTAAACAAATATCCAATAGCAATAATAAAGACCAAAAACCCAGTTAATAAAAACCAAGTTTTGCGGGTATTAGAATCTGCTTGCGTATAAATTGACGCCATGCTTGAAAGCGAGGCAATGAATTTTTTGCAGGCCTGAGTACACGAAGTGACTCATAGCCGGAAAAAATTCGTTACCGAGCTAAAATTTTACAGAAACCGGCTCTCTTTCAGCTTCGTTTGCTGTTTCAAACAAATCCATTTGTTTAAACCCAAAAGTTGAAGCAATAAAATTGTCAGGAAAGCTTTCAATTCTAATATTAAGATCTCTGACATTGGTGTTGTAAAATCTGCGAGCCGCCTGGATTTTGTCTTCTGTATCTGACAACTCCCTTTGTAATTCTAAAAAGTTTACAGAAGCTTTTAAATCGGGGTAATTTTCAGAAACAGCAAACAAACTTTTCAAAGTATCTGAAAGCATGTTTTCGGCTTCGGCTTTTGCTTTTGTTCCTTGAGCTCCCATTGCGCTAACTCTTGCTTGGGTTACTTTTTCAAATAATTCCCTCTCGTGGGTGGCATAACCTTTTACTGTTTCAACTAAATTTGGAATCAAATCGTATCTTCTTTTTAATTGCACATCAATATCTGCCCATGCTTCTTTTGCCCTGTTTTTTAGGGTTACGAAACCGTTAAAAGATGCTGCTATCCAGAAAAGGACAACAACGATAACCGCCAAAATTACATATGATATTATTGCCATAAATTTGAGCGAGGCAATGAATTTTTTGCAGGCCTGAGTACACGAAGTGACTCATAGCCGGAAAAAAATTTGATTGCCGAGCGAAAATTATTTATTAATACTATTTTTGTGAATTTTCTATTAAATGATTTAAAAACGGATGTTGAACGACAAATTTATAATTGAAAAGTTTTAAAAGCATGAAAAAGTCGGAAAGTTCGTCCCTGAATTTTTCGGGACCTGCAAAAACCTCCCAAAACTCTTTAGATATATTTTTTGTATAATGGTATAAAATTTCGTAATCTGCTTTTCTTTTTAAATAATTAATGATTTGCTTAAATTCTCCTCTGTCCAACCAAATTCCGCTGCAGTGCTTGCAAAAATCAATTTTTACTTTTGAATCGTCATATTTCACTTCCATTAACATAATACGGCAAACTGGACAAGATCTTTGAGTTCTTGAAAAATCAAACCTGCTTGTGTCGCGCCAAATATCAAAATCAAGCCAGTTTAATTGTTTGTCTTTGTTGTCTTTAGCTAGTTTTAATTCATCATTGTCAAACCAAATGCCCAAACATTCTGGGCAGTAGTCAACTTCCACATTATGAAACAAAACCTGCTCCAATTTTTCATTGTCTCTTGGACACTCCATATATTTATAATAACCGTAATTTAACAAAAACGCAAGAAACCCCATCA
>JBBTVU010000133.1:0-2789 GCA_038063115.1 Patescibacteria group bacterium
CGAACCCTGATCAAAGGTTTTGGAGACCTCTATTCTGCCATTGAACTACGCCCCCCTTTTAATTAAAGTATAACACAAAAAGCCCGTTTTTTCAACATGCCTTTTTAATTTTTTGGGAGTTCAATGTAAAGGGTGGAGCCTTTGTTTTCACCCTCAGATTCTGCCCATGGTGGAAATGTGGTCAGTGAAATGTGGTCAGCCACCATTTATTGCTCATAAATTTTTGCAAAAAAGCATCGGCAGAGCATTTAAAAGCGGCACGCTAAAAAGCCTGACAAATTTTACAAATAAATTATGCCCTTCCAAATTTTTATAATCTGCAATAATCGTTTTCATTTATAATTTATATTTTTTTAGCTATTATCATCATTCCGGGCTTTTTTTCTCCATGATAGGAAGTAAAAAGAGTTCTTTTGAAACTAACTATTTTGAACCCTGCCGATTCTATCAATTCTATTATTTCTTCTTTAAAAAAATTGTGGCTTCTGCTTAATTCTTTTCCGGTGTCTTTATCTTTTATTGATAATGTTCCGTACTCTCCCGTTAATTTAAGATCTTCTTTGTATCTTGCGTCAAATTTATCGCTCATTTCAAATTCCGATATGTGCAAATATCCGCCATCAGCCATAAATGATTTCACCCTGTATAAACATTTTGTTCTGTCTTTTTTATCCAACGCACTCAACAGGCCTTGCAACAGCGCCCCTTTAAACTTTTCTTGAAATTCTGCAGATAATATGTCTAAATGATAGGACTCCGCTCCAAGGAGCCATGCATCTTTGTTTAATTTTTCTATTGCCTCTTTGTTTATATCTATGCCGACTACCCTAAAACCCAACACGGCGCAAGCGTGCACATATTTGCCTTGACCGCACCCTGCGTCTAAAATATTGTCACCCTCACTAAATAAATCCCAAAAACTTTCATCAACTTTTGTTGAAGACGGTATTTTAGCAGAAGGAATTTTAGCCCATGAGTTATTCATAATAAACCAATTTAACTTTTTTATGCAGAATACATTGAGGAGATTGACTTTTGGTAATGGTTTTCAATGATGTGTCTGCGGAGTTTTAGGGTTGGAGTTAGTTCATCTTGTTCTTGAGAAAATTCCTGCGGAAGCAGCCTGAACTTTTTAACTTTTTCATATTCATTAAGATTTGGATTTATTTTTTCTTCAATTCTTTTTTGAAAAACAGCCAAAAGTTCCGCATTTTTGACCAGTTTATCGTGTTCTTGCAAGGGCAAATTATTTTCTTTCATATAAATTTCAACTTCTTGCCAGTCAGGACTTATTAAAGCTGAAATAAATTTTTGGTTGTTGCCCACCACCATTGACTGCGAAATAAAACGGTCATTGTTTAATAAATTTTCAATTGGTTCTGGCCAAACATTTTTTCCGCCCGAAGTAACGAGCATTTCTTTTGCCCTGCCAATAATTGTTAAAAAACCCTGTTTATCAATAAAACCCAAGTCTCCAGTGTAAAACCAGCCTTCTTTGTTAAAGACATTTTTTGTTTCTTTTTTATTTTCAAAATAACCTTGTGTCACATTTGGGCCTTTTACTAAAATCTCTTTGTTTTCTGAAATTTTTACCTTTACCCCGGGAGCCACTTTTCCCACTGTGCCAAATTTAAAATCGTGCTCCATATTTGCAGAAATTACGGGCGAAGTTTCTGTAAGGCCATAGCCTTCAAAAATCATAACTCCTATTTTTGAAAAAAATCTGGCAATGTTTTCGTTTAAAGAGGCTCCTCCCGAAACCGCCAAACGCAATCTGCCGCCCATTTGACTTCTTATTTTTTTAAAAACAAAATAATCGGCTATTCTATAAGCAAAACTTTTCTTCTTTTGCTTAAGCGCCCACTTAAAAATATTTTGCTGTAAAAGAGGCGAGGCATTTATTTTATCCCAAATTGCATCATGAAACTTTTCAAAAATTCTTGGCACAGATATTAATATTGTCGGCCTCGCCTCTTTTAAATTTTGAGGCAGCTGTTTTGAATTTTCAGCATAAGCTATTGTGGCGCCATAAAATAGCGCCATATAATACCCCGCCGTTCTTTCTAAAACGTGCGACAAGGGTAAAAACGATAAAAATATGTCGTTGCCCTCTACCGGTATCATTTCGTTTACGGCCTCAACATTGCTTAAGAAATTTCTGTGGGTCAGCATTACACCCTTTGGCTTTCCTGTAGTGCCCGAAGTATAAATTATACTGCAAACTTCGTCCGGATCTAAAAATATTTGCTCGGGTTCGTCTGCTTGGTGCAGGCTCATTAAGGCTTTATAGCCTAAAACTTTTCCGCTCAAATTTTCGCGTTGCGCTCCGGTAAGCTTGTCTATGACAATAATTTTTTTAAGATTTTTTAAATATTTCTGGCCAAGCAAAACTTTATTTAAAAAATCTATATTAGAAACAATAAGAACTTTTGCTTTTGAGTGGTTTAAAACCGTACAAATTGCCTTGGCGCTAAAAGTTGCGTGCAAAGGAACAGAAATAGCCCCCGCCGCCATTATTGAAATATCAGATATCACCCACTCCGGCCTGTTTTCAGATAAAATTGCCACATTGTCGCCTTTTTCTACTCCAAGTTTTTGCAAAGCTACGCTAAAAATTTTTATTTTTTGAGCAAGATCTTTAAAAGTAACCGGAAAATAAACACCCTCTTTTTTATAAAGAAGCGCTGTTTTGTCGGCGCGCTTTTTCGCTATTTCGAAAAATAATTCCGGAATTGCCTTGTACATAAAAATATTTTATGCAATTTCTTTTATAAAGCTGTAAATCTTTT
>JBBTVU010000134.1:0-3037 GCA_038063115.1 Patescibacteria group bacterium
ATTGCTCAAACATATTAGTTTAATGATTTCTGCCAAAGGCTGTCCCGCCTACGGCGGAAATTTGCTAGCTATCAACTCAATAATTAAATCAGCAAAAAAATATCGTGGATTATTGATAAAGAATTGACTATCTACAAAGAGTGACGACAAAGTTAAAAAATTTTTGCCGGAGTAGTTGATGATAGACGAAGGAATCGTAAAAAATAAAATTTCGGGGAGGGCAAACATGGCTATAAAAATCCACATCCAAATTTTTTGTATTTTTTTCATATAATTTTAAGGTTAATATTACTACCTTTATAATACCACTCTGTCAAATTTTTACATAGCAACCCCCCCCTGTAAACTAAAAACCGCCCCAAGCTTGTCAAAAAGCGATTTTTGAAGTTATGTCAGACCCTCTTGATATTCTGTCCCATTAAGCGTTGGAAATTTTGGATAAATTTTTTGTACTCTGCCCACTTGGCCGTCCTCTAAACGCACTTTTATTCCGCGGTGGTGCTGGCTATCGCTTGTTAAAATATCTTTCACCTTTCCGTGAGTCAGCTTGCCGGTTGGCTGATCTTTTTTTAAAACAATATCCACATCCAAACCCGCTTTTACATTTGCTCTAACTTGACCTGAGTTTGTCGAAGAATTTTCTTCTACTGTCTGTTCGTGTTCTTTTTCCATTAGTTTATATTTTCTTAATTTAAAATTTAATTATTTCCAAACTTTACCTTTATCTTATTCTTTCTTTTTATATAACCGACAATTTTAGTCGGTTTTGCGTTAAAATTTCTGTGTCTTAATGATTTTCAAATTGGATTATTTGCAGGCCATTTTTCTCAATTTCTTTTCTCTTTATTTTTTCTTAATTAAATCACTTTGGGGGGGGGTTGCAAGAAAAACAGGGTAATGTATGTAAGAATTGACGGGGCGCGATTAAAATGATAATGTAATAAAAAAAAGAAACCGTTCTTTGAAAAGGAGACAACCGTGGGACGGCAAAAACGATGGTTTCCAGGGCTGACAAACGAGCAGAAAGAAAAACTGCGCGAGTTGAGGCAACAGGGGCTTACAGCAAAAAAAATATCTGAGCTTGATTTGCTGGGACCACCCCACCGCCCAGTCGACAACATTCAAGATAATATGAGCAGGTTTGGGTTGGTGGGCAAAAACAGGTCGCTTGCTACAAAAAACAGAAAACATTTTAGTAATGGCGAGAAGCAAGAGTTTAATGATTTTTTACGCCAAAATTCCTTGAGATTCACACCACGGCAGATTGCAGAAAAGTTTGGCGTCAAAAAAGATACTGTGACAGCTAGGCAGAGATTTCTTAGAATTAAAGCTCGACTTGCCCAGAACAATCCAAGGATTCTATTTGAAAAATACATTGCCGAGCGAGAAAAACAGCTTGAAGTGCTGGCGCAAAAACTGCGGGAGCAAAAAAGAATTTTACCGCTTGAAGACAGGCGATGTAAAAAATGCGAAAAAGTTTGGCTAAGGCACAAAAAATTCTTTTTTCACACAATACATAGGACAAACTGCGGTACCAGCTGGAACTTTTGGCTAGTCTGTGTTATTTGTGCGGCAAAACAACGGCACCAGAAAAGGGTTGCGCAGCGGCAACCAAAAATATCTGTAATAGAATAGGCGATTTTTACAAATCGCTTTTTGTTTAATTAAAAATTTTGCAGAAAAAAGCTCCGCCGAGGTCGGTGGAGCCGATGGCGGAGCAAACCTCAAAGAACTGCGCTAGTGAGTGTTCAACTGAACAAACCACTCCACATCCGGCTTCCTGCTGGGGGTTTCGGCGCGCCAATTTTGGTACTTAACCGCGCATGCGCCGCAGAGATTGAAGCCCTTGCCCTCAACATTTTGCTGGAAAACCAAGCGGTCTTTTTTGTTTGGCATTCCGCAAGCGCTGCAGAAATGAATGTCATGCCAGTTGGCCATTTCCTGCAAGTAGCGGCTTCCATTGCCACCGTAGCTGTCCCTGATCACAGCGTTTGGATCTTTGTCATCGTCGTCCATATGCGAACATATAAACTGCCAGACAAAATTATCCTGCTCTGCTGTTAAAGCTCTTTGCTCTGTCGCGCTCATTTTGCACCTCGCTCTCTGCCAAAGAACAGAAAAAACAAAACTGCCTAACTTTAGTTTAACACTAATACTTTACAAAACTTTGTCAAATAAATTTTCCCCATAACAAAGCTTGCTTTTGTGGCTATAATTTTGTATAAAAATATAACGTCTTAAAAACGTTATTGAACCTTCAAAAATTAACAGGACCGGAGAAACAAAGATGGCAAATGAAATAATTCAACTCTGCATAATTGGATACTGCAAAAAATGCAAAGCAAAACCCGCGCATCCGCAATATGGCGACTGCTGCGAAGACTGTTTTGCCGACAGCTGGGGTGGCGTTACCGATATTTATAAAGAAGACGGCGCTGCTCCGACCGACACGGAAAAAGAAAACATCCTTGAATTGCCCATATCTGAGCTTAGCCTGCCGATGAGAACGCAAAACACTTTAAATAAAGTAGGCATTGACTATGTTGAAGACTTGGTTGCGTTGAGCGAAGAGGAATTACTGGTAATTCCCAACATTGGCCCAGCAGCCATGGATAAAATAAAAAAAAGACTCAAGGCATTGTGCCTTGTTCTTTCTGACACCCCGCGTTTTTAACGTCGGGGTTTTTTTTACTTTTTACTTTCTTTGTGCAAGGTGTGCTTTTTGCAGGTTTTGCAATATTTTTTTATTTCCAATTTTTTTTCAGCTGATTTTTTTGTTTTTTTGGTGAAATAATTTACTGACTTGCAAACCGAGCACTGTATTTTTAAAAACGGTTTTTTTGTTGCCATAACCTTGAAAATTTTTAATTTTTAAATTTTTATAATTTTATAAACTGAGCCGAAGGAGAGAATCGGACTCTCGGCCTTCGTCTTACCAAGACGACGTTCTACCACTGAACTACTCCGGCTTGTTCAAATTTCTGTGGGCAGGGAGGGACTTGCACCCCCGAAGACCGAAGTCGCTAGATTTACAGTC
>JBBTVU010000135.1:0-4752 GCA_038063115.1 Patescibacteria group bacterium
GCGGAGTATTTTTTAGGGGGCTTACAAGAGTGCTTTCAATTTTAACTTTGGGCGGGCCCGGAGACCAGCAAATTTTGGAAGGCATGGAATTTGTGGGCAAAAAAAGATTTTTGCACCATTATAATTTTCCTCCTTTTTCTTCAGGAGAAACAGCCCCAATGAGAGGGCCTAAAAGAAGAGAAATCGGGCACGGAGCTTTGGTTGAAAAAGCATTATTGCCGATGCTTCCAGATGTAGAAAAATTTCCTTATACAATAAGAATTGTTTCTGAAGTTGTGTCTTCAAATGGTTCAACTTCACAGGCTTCTGTATGCGCTGCCTGTATTGCTTTAATGGACGCAGGAGTGCCAATTAAAGAGCCTGTGGCAGGAATTTCTATTGGTTTGGCAAAAGATGAAGAAACCGGAAAATATAAAGTTTTAACCGATATTCAAGGCCCGGAAGACCATTACGGAGACATGGACTTTAAAGTAGCAGGAACCAAAAATGGAATTACCGCAATTCAAATGGATATTAAGATAGACGGCATTGATAAAAAAATAATGGAAGAAGCTTTAAATAGGGCAAAAGATGCAAGATTAAAAATACTTGATATAATAAAGAAAGAATTGCCAGAGCCAAGGAAAAATTTATCTCCTTATGCGCCAAAAATCTTTTCAATGATGATTAACCCCGCAAAAATTGGAGAAGTTGTGGGACCAAAAGGTTCTGTAATAAATAAAATTATACAAGAGTGCAATGGTGTGGCAATTGATATTGAAGACTCGGGATTAGTTTGCATTACAGGACAGAGTCAAGAAGATGTGGACAAAGCCGCAAATTGGATTAAAGGAATTGTAAAAGAGATTGAGATTGGTGAAATTTTTCAAGGAACTGTCAGAAAAATTATGGACTTTGGCGCTTTTGTTGATATTTTAGGAGGACAGTCAGGGTTGGTGCATATTTCACAGTTAGTTCCCTATAAAATTAGAGGCGTGGAAGATGTTGTAAAAATAGGAGATGTGATTCCTGTAAAAGTAACTTCTATAGACGAATTAGGCAGAATAAATTTATCTGCCGTAGAGGCCGGCTTTAAGCCAAAAGCCCGCAATTAGAAAATCAAAACATGATCGAGCAAAAAACTGAACAAAAAATTAAGAATATCGTTGATAAAATTGTTAAAAAATATAAACCAGAAAAAATTATACTTTTTGGTTCTTTTGCGTGGGGAAATCCAAACAAAGACAGTGACGTTGATTTGCTGATTATAAAAAAAACTGAATTGTCATCAAGAAAATTAGCTCAAGAAATAGATGAAAGCTTATTTGAAAGAGAGATGCCAATAGATATATTAGTTTATTCTCCAAAATATTTAGAAGAGAGATTATCTTTGGGAGATTTTTTTATTAAAAAAATCATTAAAGAGGGGAAATTATTATATGGAACAAAATAACCTAAAATTAGCAACCGAATGGTTTGCCAAAGCAGACGAGGAAGAGCTTGCTTCAAATGCAATTTTAAAAGAAAAAGCTGGAGCAAGCGTTTTGTGCTTTCATTCGCATCAAATTGTTGAAAAGTATTTAAAAGGATTTTTAACTTTTAAAGAAAAACCATTTGAAAAAATGCATGATTTAATAAAGTTAACGGGATTAGTAAAAGAATTTATTCCAGAGCTTGAAAATTTTCATAAAGAAATATCTTTGTTAAATCGATACTATATTGAAACCCGCTATCCGGGTGATGCTCCGGAAGGTTTTAGCTGGCAAGAAGCCGAAACTGCTTTAAGTATTGCAAAACAAATTAAAAATTTCGTTTTAGAAAAAATTAAATAAAAAAATCATGCAAAAACAAAAAGGAATTTCAACCTTAATTGGCATAATAATTATTGTTGCCGTAGCGATTGTTGCCTTTGGCGGAATTTTCGTATATCAATATTTTACAGTAAAACCTCAACCAGATATTCAGACTGCCGAAACCGCCGGTTGGAAAACATATACAAATACTAAATACACTTTTGAAATTAAATATCCAGATGATTTTAAGGGTTCTGTATCAGCAGATTCAGCAAAAGCTGGCTTGTTCTTTTACGGCGAAAATCCAAAAAAATTAAAGATAGGGGGTACTTCGTTAACAAATTTGATCCAAAATCTTTAGGCTCTGGTATCAACGTAGGAACAGGAGAAAGTAGTTGGCAGATATTCGGGAATTGAAACAGAATGCAATTATGTTGAGCTTACTCCGGGAGTATATAAAGTTTATGCAGAACCCTTGGGCAAAAAATCAAACATTGTTAATTTTGAAATAACAAAATAATTAATTTTTAGGGATATAAAGAAAATATTTTATTCTTATACAGAAACTAAAATAAATGACAACTGAAACTGACGAGCAACAAGTAAAAGAATTTTTGAAAAGAGCTGAGGTCAGAACAATGCGAAAAGACCTTCAAAGGTTGAGGGAGTTTGATGCGTTAAAAGAAAGGGACAAAATAGCAAAGTTAAAAACCATTGAAGAGCAACAAATAGAAGCTGCTCAAAAACAGGAGTCCATCAAACAAAAAGTTCAAGAGAACATAGAAAAACAAAGAAGAGAAGAAGTTTTAGGCAAAAACACGCAAAAAGAAAGGGAGGCGGAAAAAGACCTGAAAAAATATGCAGATGAAGGAGAAAAACAGCAAATTTTTCTTTTGGAATCGGAGCGCGTAAAAATAGAAGATCAAATAAAAGATTTAGAAACAAAAAAAGAGCCTGAAATAGCTCTTCAAAAAAGTAAGCTTTTGTCTTTGCAATATGCCCAAGAAACCAAACTTAAAGCAATAATAGAAAAAGAAGAAAAGATTGAAAACGAGCAAAAATATATTGAAGAAAAAGAAAGCTCTAGCGGCATTTCATCAGAAAAAAAGGCTTTGGAGTCAAGAAGATCGGACCTTGAAAAACAAAGGCAGGAAATAGAAAAAAAGAGATGGGCAATAGAAAAAGATTTGGCAACAATAACAGACCAAATAAAAGCCGCAGATCAACTTTCAGAAACCATTTTTAATGAAAAAAATGTTTTGCAGGGCAAGATAAAAGATATTGACAATTCTTTAAGAGGAACCTATTCTGGTGTAATATCCAGAGAAGAAGAAAAAAGAAGGGGTCTACGAGAAGAGCAAAAAATGCGCTCGGCCGAATTATCAAAAGAACATGCTAAAATGAATGAAAGAGTTCAAAGGGAACAATGGGCCGGCCTGCCTGCGCAGGCAGGCATACCCGCCCCCATAAAAAAGGGCGTTATAAGCGAAAAGCTGAAAAAATCGTTTGAGGCCGAAGAAGAACAAAGAAAAAAGTTTATGCAAAATATCGAAGAACAGTCAAGCGAAGAAAATAAAAAATAATAGTAAAAAATTTTAAAATGCAAAGTAAAAAAATTGAAGAGTTAAAAGCGAAATTAGAAAAAGAAAAAGAGTCTTTAGAAAAAGAATTAAAAAGTTTTGCTACAGAAGATAAAGATTTAAAGCATAATTGGGACGCAAAGTATCCAAACAGAGAAAATGGAAATATGGAAGAGGAGGCAGATGAAATGCAAGAGTACGACAATCTTGTTTCTCTTGAGCATAATCTAGAATTAAAATTAAGGAATGTAAATTCAGCTTTAGAAAAAATTAAAAATAATAAATACGGAGTCTGTGAAAAATGCGGAAAAGATATAGAAGAAGCAAGGCTGGGAGCTGTGCCAGAGGCTAAACTTTGCATGAAGTGCAAAGGGTAATCTTTTAAAATAAAAAAGCATATTTTTGCAACGCCCGCCAAGCCCCTGCCGGCAGGCAGGCACGGCCAGCCCGAATTGCAAAAATATGCTTTTTTATTTTATTTTAAATTTATTGCTGTGCCAACAGGATATTTTGACAAAGGATTTTTGGCTCCCGTAACACCAAAATGCACATGACATCCAGTAGAAATGCCGTCTCCCACAGCGCCAGTTCCCCCACCCATTAAAGCAATTCTATCGCCAACATTTACTTTGTCTCCTGGTTTTACAAAAATTGTCATCAGGTGCCCATAATAAGTAGAAACATTACCCGAATGTAAAATTGTAATATAATTTCCTCCGCCAAAATTCCAGCCGTATTTTACCCTTTGTACGGTGCCAGAAGCGGCAGCATAAACAGCTGTTCCACATTTGTTGGCAATGTCTACGGCATTATAATAATGAAGTCCTTGGCTAATGCGCCCCTGAGTTGGAAAAATAAAGAAATTATCAGCTAATGGAACTTCAACATGCACAGGACCGGTTACTTTTGGAGGCATAACTCCTCCAGGAATAACCAAAACGTCTCCAATAAATATATCGCCCTCGTCTGAAAGCCCGTTAAAAGCAACCACATCATCAACTTTTGATTTATATTTTTTACTTAAATCTGATATTGTGTCTCCAGACTTTACGACATAAATAATTCCGTCAATCGGCAATATAACCAATGTCTGGCCAACTTTAATTGTTGAAGAGCTTGTCAGGCTATTTGCCCAAAGCAAAGTATTTACAGAAATTGCATAATTCTGGGCAATTGTTTGCAATGTATCTCCGGGCTGTACGTTATATTCAACAACATCTTTTCTATCTTGATTAGAAGTTCCCAGCATGTCGCCCAAAACTTTTGGCGTTAAAACTTGCGTAGTAGAAACTCCTCCCAAAGTATTACCCTGCACAATTTTTAAATCTGGAGTTTCCATTGCCAAAGCCTGTGTCTGGCCGAGAAAGAGGTTATCTTTATTGACGCTATCTAATTTTAAA
>JBBTVU010000136.1:0-1209 GCA_038063115.1 Patescibacteria group bacterium
TTTTGCAAATTCATCATTAATTTCTGGCAATTCCATTTTTTGTACGGAAACCATTTTTACTTTAAAAACAATATCTTTACCTGCCAAATCTTTTCTTACAGAATTTTCCGGAAATTTTACTGAAAATTCTTTTTCCTCTCCGGCTTTCATTCCTACCACATTTTCCTCAAAATCTTTTATCATTCCGCCTTCACCCAAAATAAACCTGTCTTTGGCTTCCCGCCCCTTCGGGGCGAGGCTCGCCCCACTCTGTGGGGCGGCTTTTCCTTGATCTAATTGCGGGCTATAATATTCTATCTCCACAAAATCTCCCTTTTGGGCAACATCATTTTTCAAAGTGAATTTTGCCTTGGTTTTTTGCAAATAATTTAAAGCATCCTGAACTTCTTGATCTGTAACAGAAATTTCCCCGCCCTGAGCCGCGTCGAAGGATTTTCTTACTTTTTTTACAATTTCTTTGTAATCTGGCAATTCAACGTCTGGCAAAACAGTAATTTTTGCTTTAAAAATAAACGGATTTCCCTTTGCAATTTTAATAATAGAAACTTCTGGCTGGCCAATTAGCTCTAAATTATTTTCTCTGACATAATTTGTATAAACATGATGTACGGCATGGTCGCCAGCTTCCATAAGTAAAACTTCTGGTTTTATTTTTTCTTCAACCATGCTGGCTGGAGCTTTTCCCTCGCGAAAACCGTCAACTTTTACATGATGCTTTAAGTGTTCTAAAGCATGATTAAAATGCTCCTGAAATTCTTCGGGCGTCAACTCAAATTCTATTTCAATTTGGCTTTTCTCTAACTTTTTTGAATTTATTTTCATAAGTTTACGTAGCGTAGCGATATATCGCCCATTTTAATCTTTTTTTCTCAATAAATCAATATCGCTCTCTACGCAAAAAGGCGCTGTGTGCACCTTTTTATAAATATAATTTATTTTATGACCAACGCTTCCTCAATTTTCTACATTCTCTTTTCCAAATTTTCTATTTTATCGTTCTGAATTTTATCTAATCTATCATTAACACCCTTAAATCCTTCACTCATTCTTTTCTCCATTCCGTTAAATCCATTATTTATTAAAACTGCAAGTTCATCGGTCGTTATATTTTTTATATTGCCATTTTCCATTTCAACTTAATTTAATTATATTTTTCTCTTCTTTTATAAATTTATGCTTTTTCAAAAATTTTATAATCGGTAAACCACA
>JBBTVU010000137.1:0-2782 GCA_038063115.1 Patescibacteria group bacterium
ATTTCCCATAATTTCCTTCCATCATACAGCGTTCGGATTCAAAGGTAAATCTACGGTTTCGGACGTTCAATTGCATATTTGATCAATCGGATCATGCCGTTCGACAGCTAAGGTCAGTTCATTGATCGCACAAGCGACAGTCATGCCCCTGCATTCGTGTGAATGCAGGGGTCTTTTTCTCTTTAAAAAGCGTATAGACCTCCGACGTCTATACAACTTTTAATTAAAATAAGTTAAAATAATAATATGCCACAAAGAAAAGAAGGTTTTAAAAATGGTCAAATATATCACGCCATATCAAGGGCCTTAGATAATAACTTGATATTCAAAGATGTAAACGATTATTACCGTGGCATTTTTTCAATTTACGAATTTAACAACGCCAACCCAGTAACCATCCAAACCCGCCGCAAAGCTAGAATTGCTTTTAAAAATTTACTAAAGAAAGCAGATAGACGTCCGACGTCCATACAGCTTATTGAGACTGATAAAAGAGATAGACTTGTAGATATTTTGGCGTTCTGTTTTATGCCAAATCATATACATTTACTTTTAAAACAGATAAAAGATAACGGCATATCAAAATTTATGCAGAAATTAGGTGGAGGGTATGGCAGATATTTTAATGATAAGTATAAAAGAAAAGGACATGTATTTCAGGACGCGTTTAAATCAGTCCATATAAAGAACGATAAGCAATTTATGGTGGTGTCGAATTACATTTTCACAAATCCTATCGCCTTAATTGAGCCAGAATGGAAAGAACATGGAATCAGAAAACACTCCGTGAAAGAGGTTATGAAATTTTTAGAAAACTATAAATGGTCAAGCTATCAAGATAGTATTGGAATTAAAAACTTTAATTCTGTTACTCAAAGAGATTTTTTGCTGGAAATGGTTGGTGAAGAAAAGGGATATAAAAACGTTGTTGAGGATTGGATTACCGGCAAAAAGGACTTGGCAAAATACGATAAATTATTTTTAGAAAATTAACATTTTAGACGTATAGACGTCGGAGGTCTATCTAGCTCCATCTAAGTTGGGTAAACCTTGACGGTGCCAATTTTATATTATACTCTTAGTCCAGCACATAAAAGGAGGTACAAAATGAGGCGCACAAATATTGCCATCGGCATTGCTCTTTTTTTAATCAGTTCAATCGGTATCGTTGCGGGTATTTCATTTGTTACTCTTGGCAATAAATTGCAACGACAGCAAATGGAGGCTGAACAACTCAATGAGCAGTTAAACTTAATACAGCAACAAGTTGACCATCTTTGCACGGTCGTTTCTTCAGTAATCCTTTACAACTCAGAAGTCGACGAAAACGCCCTATCAACTTACGAATTTGAAAAAACGCCTAGGGGTGATTACATTTTATGCTTTGCCAATTATCAAACACGCACAGCAATTGCCACATACTACAGTTTAAACAAAGACGAACAAACGCGTTTTGTGCGTGTTTGTAAAATACCCAAAGACATATTAGATAATTGGCCATGGCATGGGATTTTAAAAATCCCTCAAGATAAATAGCCGTTTTACCGTTAAGTGAGCGGCTTTTTTTAGTTAAGTGTTAAGAATTCTAAAATTTCACGCGCAACTGCTTTTGCCGCCAATGGTTTTGAAAATTTCAATGCTCCCTCTTTCATTTTTTCAAGTGTTTCTTTATGCAAAAATAACAACTGAATTTTTTCCAGAAAAAAGTTGGGAGTTAAATTATCCTGCTCAATTACCAACGCCGCCCCGTTTTCTACGTATGCGTATGCGTTTTTTGCCTGATGGTTTGCCGCCGCTGACGGCAAAGGAACCAAAATACTGGGCTTGCCCAATGCCGCAATTTCAAAAATTGCTGATGAACCCGACCTCGATATTATAAAATCGGCCGCTTTATATGCGTGTTTCATTTTTTCCTCGTCTAAAAATCCAATAGGATGATAATATTTTTCTAAATTTTCATCAATTACAACTTCAGATTCTGCCTCGGTTCCTTTAAAATTTTCCCTGCCCGTAACATGAATTATTTCAAAATCTTTTAAAAGATTATTTAAAATTCTCAGAACAAAATCATTAATGGCTTCTGCTCCTTGCGAACCGCCCCAAATCATAATAATGGGCTTTTCAAAAGTTAAATCAAATAATTCTTTTGCAGTCTCCTTGCTGCCCTCTAATAGTTCTTTTCTAATTGGGTTTCCCACCAAAGTAACTTCTTCTGGATCAAAATATTCTGTTTTTGGAAAAGATACAAAAACTTTTTTGGCCCATTTTGATGTTTTTTGGTTTGAAAGTCCGGGCGCCACATCAGACTCGTGCAAAAATACGGGAATTTTTAAAAACCTAGCGCAGTATGTAACAGCAATAGAGCCCGATCCCCCTTTACTAAAAACTAAATCTGGACTGATTTTTAAAAGCAGATAAAAACTTTGTAAAGTTCCGAATGGAATTTTAAATATAATATCAATAAAATTCTGCCAGGAAAAATATCTTCTTAATTTTCCTGAAATAATTGTTTTGATTTTCAAGTCCTCTTGCTGTAATAAAATCAAGCCAAATTCATCTTTGGGTCCGATATAATAAAACTCCAAATCTTTTTTTGTATAAATTCTCCTTATTTCTCTGACAATGGCGACAATCGGAAAAACATGCCCTCCGGTTCCGCCACCCGTAAACAATATTTTCATATACATGATGCAAATAATGCTAATGATATGCCAATGACGCAAATAATGCAATTATGCAAATCACGCAATATCAGCCCTGCTATTTAAAATTCTCTTTGGCC
>JBBTVU010000138.1:0-4499 GCA_038063115.1 Patescibacteria group bacterium
CATAAATTATATATATTTAGAATAAAAAAGCCCCGCGACGCGTATCGCGGGGTCGAGCAGCCTAATAGCTACCTAAGCATGAAAACGACAATAAATGCCAACGCACCTAGGAACAAAAGGATGTAAGCGATTATCAACATCCGTATCGCTTTTTGTCGGTCCTCAGAGAACCACTCAGAAATATCTGGACGTCTGTTTAACGCTTCTATTGTGTCAAGTAAAATTGAACACCCGGCGCAGAAAATAATCACAGAAGCGCCTGTCAAAACGGCTCCAAGAACAAAAAGCGCCGTCAGAAATTCACTCATCGCTATTCTCCTTTCTTTGCAGGTAGTGCGACTCCGCAAGCTCCGCAAAATTTGTCAGTGGGAAAAACACTGGCTTTGCATTCCAAACAAAATGTGTTGTCCGCTGCTTTCGAAAGAACTTGTTTCAAGGCCATGCCGCACTTTCTGCAAAATTGGTCACAATCAGAACCGATTTTACTTCCCTCGCATTCCAAATTCGGGCAGGACCAAATCATAAATGCGTCGCTGGGAATCTCAAAATCTCCAGCAGGATACCAATAATCTAGTTCAGATACTCGCGCAGTATTTGAATGTTCGCCTTCTATATCCACTGCCACGACCTGGACGACTTTCTTTATTGGCAAATACATTAGGGCTACTGGAGGCGATAATAAAAAATAACCCTTGTGCGCACCGCTTGCGTCAACATCTATGGCCATCTCCATAATTTTCTTGGCGCTTAACATCGTTATTCTCCTTGACAAAAAGCTACCCCTTAACACAAACCACGATAATAAACATTACAACAAATTATTATTTTTTGCGACCCTGGCATTGTACTTCTATTTTTGCTTAATATAATTCAGCATCTACACTCGTGAAAGCTATCGCATTGACAAATGCGTATAGTTTAAAATACAATAAATTAACAAATAATAATATACATAATATATTAAAATTATGAGAATAAGATATGGAGAAATAACAAAAAATGCTCTATTAATATTAGCGGCTACCGGTGTGATTGCCATCGCCGCCACTTCCCCTAATTTTTTAATAAATATAGCAAGAGAAATTATAAAATATAAAAAATATAATAAAAAAAATTTAAGGAACAATGCAGGCAACCTATCAAGGTCGTTATCTGGCCTAAATAAAAATAAAATCGTAATTATTAAAGAGAACAATGGTAAATTTACAATTGAACTAACGGAAAGGGGCAGAAAGGTTGTCAAAGAAATTTTATTTGACAATATGAAGATTGAAAAACAAAATATATGGGACAAAAAATGGCGCATTGTAATATTTGACATCCCCGAAAAAAAACTCGGTAAACAGATAAGAAACCTGCTACGATCGAAGTTGCAGACGATTGGTTTTTTTCAATTACAAAAAAGCGTTTGGGTGCATCCATATCCTTGCAAAAAAGAAATCCAGCTTATATGCGAAGTTTATGAAGCAAATCCATACGTAAATATGATAACTGCAGAAAAAATATGTAACGATGATTCTTTAACGAAATACTTTAACTTGCATCTGTGAGTGCGGTCGCATTAACAGCGGCAGTTTAAACCAAATACGGCCAAGCAAACATAAAATTATAAAAAAGCCCTACGACTCGAATCGCAGGGCCAAACCTCGCCTCATAGAAAAGCAAGACAACCCGGACATACCCAGATAAAACATAGTCTCCACCAAGACCACCTCCGCTCCCATCCGCCAACCTCCAAACTTTTTCTGTCGCGGCCAACATAAAAATGTCTTCCACATTTTCCGCATTTTTTCTTTTCCACCACCACATGAGCGCAATATTTTATTTTTTTCCACATCGCTGTTCTCCTGTCAAAGGGCTGTTTCTAACACAAACCACGATAATAAACATTACAACAAATTATTATTTTTTGCAAATCAAAAAAACAGCGGAGACCCGTTCTCCGCTGTTTTTAAAAAAATTCGTTTAGTAGTCTCCTCCCATCATTGGGTTTGACATAGCGTGACCATGCCCATCATCTTTTTTTGGCAATTCTGCCACTAGCGCTTCTGTTGTTAAAAGCATACTGGCCGCAGATACTGCGTTTTCTAGAGCGGTTCTTATAACTTTTGTCGGGTCAACAACTCCTGCTAAAATTAAGTTTTCATAAACCATTTTTTGAGCATTAAATCCAAAGTCGCCGCTGGCTTCTTTCACTTTTTGAACAACCACAGCGCCGTCAACTCCGGCATTTTCTGAAATTTGCCTAATTGGCTCTTCAATGGCTCTTTTCAAAATATTAACTCCGGTTTTTTCATCTCCGTCTGCCTGCACATTTTCCAAGGCCTGTAATGTTCTTAACAAAGCAACTCCTCCACCCGGAACTATTCCCTCTTCAACAGCAGCTTTTGTCGCATGCAAAGCGTCTTCTATTTTGTGCTGTTTCGCTTTTTGCTCAACTTCTGTGGCTGCTCCAACTTTCAAAACCCCCACACCGCCGGACAATTTTGCCAATCTTTCTTGCAATTTTTCTTTGTCAAAATCAGAAGTTGCATTTTCAATTTCTTTTTTAATTGCTCCAATTCTTTTATCAATCTCATTCTTTTCTCCTTTGCCTTCAACAATTGTCGTATTTTCTTTTGTGGAAATTACTCTTCTCGCATTTCCCAGCATTTCCAATTCAACATTTTCTAGCTTCATTCCTTTTTCTTCAGAAATAACTTCAGCTCCCGTAACAACAGCAATATCTTGGAGCATTTCTTTTTTCCTGTCGCCAAAACCCGGAGCCTTTACTGCCAAAGCGTTAAAAATTCCCCTAATTTTATTTACAATTAAAGTTGTTAAAGCGTCGCCGTCAACATCGTCTGCAATGAGCACTAATTCTTTTTTACCAGCTTTAACTAACTTTTCAAGCAAAGGTAAAATTTCCTGCAACGAACTGATTTTTTTATCTGTAATTAAAATATACGGCTCTTCTAAAACAGCTTCCATTTTTTCAGTGTTTGAAACCATATAACCAGAAACATATCCCCTGTCAAACTGCAAACCTTTTACAATTTCTTTTGACAAGCCGAATGTTTTTGATTCTTCAACTGTGATTACTCCGTCTTTGCCAACCTCGTCCATAATTTCCGCAATTAAGTCGCCGACTTCTTTGTCTTGGGCTGAAATTGTTGCAACCTGCGATGTTTCTTCTTTATTTGAAATCGGCTTTGACATTTCTTTTAACGCCTGCACAACCGCATCTTTTGCTTTTATAATTCCTTTTCTCAATGCCAAAGGATTTGCTCCGGCCGCAACATTTTTTAAGCCTTCTGTCGCAATTGCCTGGCACAATAAAACAGCCGAAGTTGTGCCGTCGCCGGCAATGTCGTTTGTTTTTGAGGCAACTTCTTTTATAATTTCAGCCCCAATATTTTCAACATTATCTTCTAATTCAATATCTTTTGCAATTGTAACGCCGTCATTTGTAATTGTCGGCGAGCCATAACCAGAACCCAAAACAACATTCCTGCCTTTCGGGCCTAATGTAACTTTTACGGCGTTAGCCACTTTATCTAACCCGCTTTTTAATATTTTGCGAGCATCCTCGCTGTATTTGATTTGTTTTGCCATTTAATATTATGCCAATTTACAAATGATATGCGAATAACGCGAATTTGCATCATTTGCATATCATTAGCATTATTTGCATTATAATTACTCTATTATTGCTAATATATCCTCTTCTTTTGCAATTAAATATTCTTTATTATCAACCTTTATTTCATTCGGCCCGTATTTTGTGAACAGAACAATGTCTCCGGCTTTTACAGAAAGCGGAATTATTTTTCCGTCGTTTGTCTTTTTACCTGACCCAACCGCAATTACCTTGCCTTGTTCTGATTTTTCTTTTTCTGCGGTTTCAGGCAAAAAAATACCGCCTCGGGTTTTTTCTTCTTCTTTTATTGGCTCAATTAAAATATGATCTGATAATGGTTTTATTGTCATATATTTTTTAATTTTTAATTTTTAAATAAACAATTTTTAAACAGATATTATAATCTATAAAATTTTTGGCCTAATGTCAATAGCCAAGCAAAAAAAAGCAGCTGTTTCCAACTGCCTATATCACTTTTTGACGCTTTCTCGTTTTAGTTTTAGGACTTGGGCGCGCTCAAGTACATCTTTAATCGAAAAATTGAGCGCTTGGCACAAAATTTCAAACTCCTCAAAGAGAAGATGAAAAGTGCCAACTTCAATATTTGAAACCCAATTTTCAGTTGCTTGAACCAGTCCGTGACGCAACCGCAAAGTTTCTGAAAGATCCTTTGAGGTTTTTCCAGACCCGCAACGGGCATCTTTTAGCGCTTGCCCAACAAATGTTTTTAAATCGTCAAAATTACGGACATCTTCTTCGCTTGCGTTCATCGCATATTCTCCTGTCAAGGAACTACTTTAGATACCTTCCTGTGTAACTTTTCTTGTTTTTCATTATATCACTCCTCGTTCCTTCTGCAACAATTTCTCCACCGGCTTCT